>DATKAN010000061.1 GCA_035498035.1 Nitrospiria bacterium | reverse complement strand
TCCGTGGATCGAACACGCGGAAGGGGAGTTCGGATTCGATGAAGAAGGTTGAAAACGAAAACGACGGATGGATGCCGACCTATCGGGGCACCGTTTTTCCCTGGCATTGCGACCACATCGGGCACATGAACGTGATGTGGTTCGTGGGGAAGTTCGACGATGCGACGTGGCAGCTCTTCTCCAACGTCGGACTCACCCCGTCCTACTTTCGGAAGCAGAACCGGGGCATGGCCGGACTGGAGCAAAGAATATCGTATCAGCGGGAGCTGCGGGCGGGGGATGTCGTCTCGATCCGCTCCGCCGTCCTCGAGATGCGGGAGAAGGTGATCCGGTATGTTCACGAGATGCGGAACGACGAAACCGGGGAGCGGTCGGCCATGATGATCGTGACCTCGGTCCACATGGACACCGAAAAACGGAAGTCCTGCCCGTTTCCGGAGGAAGTTTTTGAGGCCGGCCGCGCCATGACCGTTCCGTTCGTTCCTGAGCATTGGGGATTTCGAGAAAAATAAACCTTCTGGCGATCCACGGAACGAATCTCCAATGACCAACGAAAATAAAAATTCAATGGGCAAACCGAGGGACAAGGAAGTTGCAACGCTCGGCGGCGGCTGTTTCTGGTGCCTTGAGGCGGTCTTTGCGGATCTCAAGGGGGTGGAGAAGGTGGAGTCCGGTTACTCCGGCGGGGCGGCGGCCGATCCGACCTACCGTCAGGTCTGTTCGGGGACCACCGGCCATGCCGAGGTGGTCCAGGTAACGTTCGATCCCAAGGTCATTTCGTTTAAAGAAATACTTGAGGTATTCTTCTCGATTCACGATCCTACGACCCCAAATCGCCAGGGGGCCGATGCGGGCACCCAATATCGTTCCGCCGTTTATTACCACACTCCGGAACAAAAAACGACGGCCGAGGGGGTGATTAAGGAACTTAATTCGTCGGAAATCTGGGGTGCGCCGATCGTGACCGAGCTCGAGCCAATTAGGACCTTCTATAAAGCCGAGGATTACCACCAGGATTACTACAAGAATAATCCAGAGCAGATGTATTGCCAAGTGGTGATCGCGCCCAAGGTCGCAAAATTTCGAAAACAGTTCATGGACCGTTTGAAAAAGCAGGGGCAGGTCTGAAACCTGCCCCTTCCTGTCAGAACCCGATCACCAATCCGAGTTCGGCGGAAAGGTTTTTATTCGAATGGCTGGAGGTAATTGTCTGAAGATCCTGGGTGTACTCCCAGAAAATTTTGAAGTTCCGTTCCACGTAGTGGGTAAGATTGACCGTCAACAGGTTCTGATCCAGGCTGTTGTTTCCTCCCGCATCGTACCAGTTATACAGTAATACCCCGACCCAGTCCCAACTGTAAAGATAGGTCGCTTCGGCGAATCCGCTATTGACCGTCACGGGCCTACCCGGGGTCGTGAAATCCGGATTGTCATCCCGGCCGAACAGCCACTGGGACCGGATGTCGACCTTGGGAATGACCTGGATGCGCAGGTCCGGTCCCTCACGATAGAAACGGTTGTCGATCTTTGTGGTCAGTTCCCGGTCCAACCCGTAGAAGGCATACCATCCGGTCGTGATTCCAGGCATAATCTCAACCCCGATCCGTCCGTAGGGATCTTTAAAGGCGTTATTGTCAAAAGTTTCCTGGGAGGTTTCCGGTCCGATGCCGTTTCCGTTTACGATTCCGGCTGTGAGATCGAACGGATTCCTTCCGAAGGTGAGCTGAGCCCCTCGGTGATACGTGAGACTGAATTCACTTTTGCTGACCTCGGTATCGTAAGCGACGATATCCTGATAGGTGAGCCGCTGTTCGCGGGGATAGACGACATCCACGACTTGGAATTGTCCCAACGTCAGGTCGAGATCCTGATTTGGGATCATGTTGTTAAAATAAAAGAAGGCGTCCTCGATTCCGGTGACTTCGCCTCCCTCATTAAATAAGAAATCAAAATAAAAGGTTACATCCTGTTTTAAATAGCCGGAAGCGAAAATTTTCGCCAGCAGAGGGACTTGGAAGTCCGTCCGGGTATCGGTATGACTGGTGTACTGAAGGGCGCTGTCGATCCGAAAACCGAGACTCAGGTTTTTTTCCAGATACAGTTTGGGGTCGCCGTATCCTTCCAGGATGCTTTGAATATTCTGTCCCGGGAGTTGATAACCGTTCCGGGCAAAGGCCTCACCGAAGCTGTTCAGCTTGGGAAATGCCGAATGACACATTACGCAACTGAAACCGAATCGGCGGGCAAAACCGGGATTGGCCTGTGCGGGACGGAGGTCGGCCAGAAGAAGGAGGGTCAATACAGCGCCGAGGATGAGGAATCGATGGAAGAACAAACGACGCTCCGGATCAATACGAACCGCGCCTCCGAGACCGAATATATGGTCTATGCTTAATCGAGCATCCGGCCTATGCGAGCTGAAGCATCCGCTCGAGGGCCACTTTGGCCCAGCGGTGATCCGCATCCGGAACGATGATCTGATTGACGATCGAGCCCGCCTCAAGCCGATCCAGCGACCAGAGGAGATGCGGGGCATCGATCCGGAACATCGTCGAGCACATGCAGACCATCGGCGATAGAAAATGGACCTCTTTATCCGGGTTGTCGCGCTTGAGCCGGTTGACGAGATTCAGCTCGGTTCCGACGGCCCATCGGGACCCGGCCGGCGCGGCCGTCACGGTCCGGATGATGTGTTCCGTCGAGCCGACGAGGTCCGAACGGTCCACGACGTCCATCGAGCACTCGGGATGAACGATGATCTTGATCCCCGGATATTGTTTTCTGAAGAAGTCCACGTGTTGCGGCTGGAACATCTGGTGCACGCTGCAGAAACCCTGCCAGAGGAAGACCCGCGCCCTCCGAATGGCCTCGGGACTGTTGCCCCCGTTTGGGCGGGCCGGATCCCAGAGAATCATTTCATCCAACGGGATGCCCATTCGCTTGCAGGTATTTCGCCCCAGGTGCTGATCGGGAAAAAACAGGATCTTTTCGCGCCGCTCGAAGGCCCACCGGATGATCTTTTCGGCGTTGGTCGAAGTACAGACCAACCCACCCCGTTCGCCGCAGAAGGCCTTGAGGTCGGCCGCGGAGTTAATATACGTAATCGGGGTGATCGTGGTTTCCGGAATGTGAGCGGTAATCTCCTGCCAGGCGGTCTCGACCGAATCAATATCCGCCATATCGGCCATGGAGCAGCCGGCGGCAAGATCCGGGAGAATGACCTTCTGTTCGGGCCTTGTCAGGATATCGGCGGTCTCGGCCATGAATTTGACGCCGCAGAAAACAATATATTCACGATCCTTGCGTTGAGCGGCATACTGTGAAAGCCTCAAAGAATCCCCGGTGTAGTCGGCAAATTTGTATACTTCGTCCCGCTGATAGTTATGTCCAAGGATCAACAGGCGATCGGCTAAACGTGCCTTCACCTCCGAAATTCGTTCTTCGAGAATCTCCGGCGAAAGCCGATAGTACTCCTCGATGCCGGATTCCAAGGTTTTCAGTCCAAGCGCATTGTTCATTCGTATTTCCTTTTTTGATCGACTAGTTTCTTATTATAATAGGGTGCAATACGCTATTGCAAGGGGTTATCCGGGCTCGTATCCGGTGCTGCAGGAGGGGTATAAATTCATTGCGGCGGATTACATAAGAGAGGCGGCCACCGTAATCGGCCATCGGTAGGAGCCCGGGGTTGTTTCGGGGGCCAAAAATAACCGATACGTGATTTCGACCGTCTCTCCCGAAATTCCAGGAAAAGGCTGGGGGATTAATCCCGCGCCGGCTTGAACCGAAACGGTCCGGCCGTTGATTCTCACATCGGTTGCTTTGATGAATTGACCGTCGATATAAAAATTCAAAAAATATCCATTTTGACTATTGCTCGAGATATGGATTATCGTTCCTGCGTGTATATCAACATAACCTTTCGCAATATCCTGTTGGGTGACTAAAAGGTCTGTTTGCTGGCGTAAAGTGGTCTGTGAGAGTTTCGGAAGGACATTGGCCGAAACGAGCAAGGTCCCTTTATTCCCCGCCGCTGACTCTTGAATTCCGACCAGAAGAACCGTCGCCATCAAGATCGTTCCGGTTACCAGGATCTTTCTCATCTTCGTCACCTCCTGCCTCTATATAGAGCAAGAGGCATGCTAGAGGGGCATAATATAACATATTGATAATGCAGCTGTAAATATGGGACATCCGGGGGGATACACGAGGTGTGCGGATTTGGCACAATTTTAGGTCGAAACCGATGTGCGATCTTGGCTGGGGTGTGCGGAAACGGTGATTATCTAATACCGAATTTTTCGATTTTCCTGATGAGTGCGCGCCGGCTAATCCCTAATGCCTCCGAGGCTTTTGTTCTATTTCCGGCGAATTGAAGGAGCACGGTCCCGATATGCTTTTTTTCGACGTCCGCGAGAGACATCGGCAAGGGCACTTCCCCGCGCGGGGCGTTGGGGCGCTTCGGCAGATCTTCGCTGCGGATGAAGGTTTCGGTCGTTAACATCGCGGCCTGCTCCAGGATATTTTCGAGCTCTCTGACATTGCCCGGCCAGTCGTACGACATCAAGATACTTTGGGCCGGTCTTGAGATCCCGTAAACCTTCTTCCCGGTCCTATGTACGAATTTATCCAGAATGACCCGATAGAGCAGTGGAATGTCCTCCTTTCGATCGCGCAGAGGCGGGACCTTGATGACCAAGGGTGCAATCCTGAAAAATAGATCCTCCCGGAACCGTCCATTCATCACCTCCTGTTCAAGGTTTCGGTTTGTGGCCGCGATAATCCTGCATCGTGCGGTGATGATCCGATGACTGCCGACCCGCCTGAATTCACCATTCTGGAGAACCCTCAATAAATGGGGTTGAAACGAGTGCGGCAGTTCGCCAATCTCATCCAAAAATAAAGTTCCTTCACCAGCGGCCTCAAAGCTGATTTTGTCATTTCGTCTGCCCTCCTTTTGTTGCCCCCGGAGTAAAATCCCGGGTGGGTTGGTTGAATATTCTTTCCAAAAAAAAACCCATCTCTTGTCGAATGATAAGAGCATGGGCGAAAAAGGCCATCCTCACCACTTCGGCAGCTCGGCGATCCTGATCTCCCTCTATAGGGCCAGGATCCCTTGCTTTGCGGCCCATCCTCACGGATGGTGTGCTCTTATCGGTGGTGTTATTTAATTGTCGTGCGCTTAAATTAAACAATAGCAGAGATGGGCCGCTTGTCAAGTTTCAGACTTCGAGGGAAGTAAGGTACCCACAATCTTTAAATGATCCGATTCATCAAGGGATTATTTAACAATTTGCTTTAGGATCCTTGTTCCCGTTCAAGATTTATGATAGGATGCAAATTATGAAGGACTTCAAGGGAAGTTCCGTGTCGGACTCCGCCGCCGAGGCGGTCCAAGTCATCCTTCCTAATGACACTAATCCACTCGGGAACGTTCTTGGAGGAAGGGTGATGCACTGGATTGATATGATCGCGGCCGTGGTGGCTGTCCGACACAGCAAACGGCCGGTGGTAACGGCCTCGATGGAAAGGCTCGAATTCCACTCCCCCATACGTCTTGGACAGATCGCCATCCTGAAGGCGGCCTTGAATTATGTGGGTCACACCTCGATGGAAGTGGGGGTCGAAGTGTATGCCGAGGATCCCATCACTGGAAAACGACATCACACCAGCAGTGCGCTCCTGACCTACGTCGCCTTGGATGATTTGGGGAAGCCGACGCCGGTCCCACCGTTGTATACCGAGACGCCGGATGAAAAACGGCGATACATGGATGCGGAAAAACGTTATCGGGACCGGAAGCAGGGGCAAACCGGAAGTTCGAGGTAAAAATGGGGAAGCGGTATAGTCTTGAACAAGGAAATTTTGACGACCACATCATGAACCTAATTCAGATGTGCGGGGGATCCCCCCATGCCGATCTGATCAAAGAGATTATCGTGACGGCCTTGAAGTTGGTGGAAGATCCGGCCGCCCGCGTGGACGTCAAGATCCTTAACGCCGCATTAAGAGAGTTGCGGTTTGCCTTTAAACTCTTCTCCGGCTACCGCCATATCCGCAAGGTCACCGTATTCGGTTCGGCTCGTACGGCCGAGACGGACCCGGGTTACCATCAGGCCGCCAGTTTTGCCAAAAAAATCGTTCGCCACGGTTACATGGTCATTACCGGCGCGGGGGACGGGATTATGAAAGGGGCGCAAGAAGGGGCCGGCCGGAAGATGAGTTTTGGCGTTAATATTCAACTGCCGTTCGAGCAATCGCCCAACGTCTATATCGAGAACGATCCGAAACTGGTCACCTTTAAATATTTCTTCACTCGAAAGCTGATTTTTGTCAAGGAAACGGACGCCATTGCCCTCTTCCCGGGCGGATTTGGAACCCTGGACGAGATGTTCGAATCGTTGACCTTGGTCCAGACGGGAAAAACCGACATCATGCCGATGGTGTTGATCGATGAACCGGGAGGAACCTACTGGCAGGAATGGCGCCGAACCCTTGAAAAAAATCTCTTGAAACGGGGATTGATCGCATCCGAAGACATGCATTTCTTCAAGATCACGGACAATGTGGACGCCGCCGTAAAGGAGGTTACCGGATTTTATCATAATTACCATTCCTCACGGTACCTCGGCGATCGATTCATCATCCGTCTACAGCGGCCGGTTTCCGACGGCCTGTTGGACAAGCTCAATGACGGTTTTAATGACATCCTGGCTCAGGGACGGATCGAACGGGGCTCGGCATTTCCCGAGGAGTCCGATGAACCGGACCTGATTCCATTGCCGCGACTTACGATGCGATTCAATCGGAAAAATTTCGGCCGGCTCCGGCAATTGATCGATATGTTGAATTCGGAATAGAGATTCCTTGCGAACGAGAGGGGGGGGGCATCCGGCTTGGCCGATGGAACCGAGGAACGGGCTTGGTCGGTCCGAGCGCGGGGCGTTGACGGGCATCGGGGGAACGAGGGCCTCTAAGAACAAAGAGTCCGCCATCATGATGCAAAAGGGTATCGAATGATCGTAGTTGCCAACCGGATGCGGGTCGTCAAAGGCCGTGAACATGAATTTGAAAGACAGTTCCTCGGGAGACCCAAGCTGGCCGATATGATGCCGGGTTTTATTCGGAATGAATTTCTAAAGCCCCTCAACAACGACTATTACATTGTGTTGAGTTATTGGGAAAGCCGCGAAGACTACGAAGCCTGGTTGAAGAGCGAAGGCCATCAGAAAAGTCAGGCGCGCAAGACCAATCGCGATCTTCTGGCCGGACCGATTCAGCTCGATCTTCATGAAGTGATCGGGATATCGGAACGCGTGCGGGAGATGTGAGCCGGATGAAGAAAACATCCGATATAGACGGGCCGGCCCTGTTTCTGCATCAGGTGGAACTCGGTCCGATGCAGAATTTTGTTTACTTGATCGGCTGTGAGAAAACCCGCGAAGCGGCGGTGGTGGATCCGGCGTGGGATGTGCAGGCCATCCTCACGATCGCGAAGAATCATCGGTTCCAGATCAAGACGATCCTTCTGACCCATACTCATTTTGACCATATCAACGGCGTGGAAGAGCTTCTAAAGCAGACGGATGCCCGCGTCTTCGTCCATAAGAAAGAGGCGGCGGCGCTTCGGTATGGCGGGGGCAATATCAAGAAAATCGAGAGCGGGGATGCGGTCAAGGTGGGCGATTTGAACGTCACGTTCATCCATACTCCCGGTCACACCCCGGGTTCACAGTGTTTCTATGTGGAGGGGCGATTGATCACCGGGGATACGCTCTTCATCAACGGCTGCGGACGATGCGATCTGCCGGGAGGAAGCCCGGAAGAGATGTTTCAAAGCCTGACGGGTACCCTTAAACGGTTGGAGGACCACATCAAGGTTTATCCCGGGCATCATTATGCTCCGGTGCCGGTCTCGACCCTCGGCGACGAAAAACGCCAAAACCCATTTCTAACCAGCGCTTCCCTTGAGGAATTCCTTCGACGGACGATGGGACGCTGATCAAATCGCTTGTCAGGGCATTTTTATTTGCCGTATAATAAGCAGCCGTCAACGGAGTCGACCTTGCCGAATCACGAAGTGGCGTTGGCCTATAAGCGTCTCACCGAGGATTATGACCGAATCATCGAACGTCAACCCTTCTTTATAAACGCCTATCGCCTCTATGACAAGCTCCTGCATCAGATCCTGGATGGAAGACGGTACAAAAAAATTTTAGACCTCGGGTGCGGGAACGCGGCCCAGACGGTTCGACTGGCCCGTCACGGCGATGAGGTTATCGGGGTCGACATCGCCGAAGACCTCTTGTCCGTTGCAAGAGAGCGCTGCCGCGACTTTCCCCACGTTCGTTTCGTGAAGGAAGATGCGCGAAAACTGCCCTTTCCCGACCAGTACTTCGATTGCGTCATTTCCTACGGTGACGTCCTGAGCCATATCACGGATGGATATGATCAAGCCCTGTCCGAGATCAGCCGCGTCTCAATCACCGACGCCTTGATCTCCTTCGAAGTGGATAATAAATGGAATGCCGGGCTTCTTTATAAACCCCGTGAGCTTTGGGATGCGATCCGAAGTCGGGGCCGGGGTCACGATACCCGGGAATGGGAGGGCATGCGGTTTAAGGCCTTTACCCATCGTGAACTGGCGGCTCTCCTGAAACCGCATGGTTTTAAGATCACCGGGTATCACGGCCATAATATCCTGGCCTCTTTCATTCCGGACCGCTACGTACTGGAACAGGACCACCGGACGATTTGGGGGCGACTGGCGATATGGCTTGGTACGATTGACCTGGCGGTCTCCGGGATATTCCCATTTAATCGTCTCGGGTTTAATATCATGGTGATCGCCCGGAGGAGATAGATCAACCGACACCAAGGAGCAGGCAATGGACTTTTTGAATATGCTTGTTAATAAAAAGGTGGAGACGATCGATCACGACGCGGTCCTGAAAGCCGCGGCCCAGAGGATGCGGGACCGCCGAATCGGTTCCCTTATCGTGACCCGGAGCGGTCAGGAGGTCGGGATCATCAGTGAAACGGACCTGGCCCGAAAGGCCGTTGCGGAAGGGCTCAACCCCGAGAAAGCCTATGTTTCGTCCATTATGAGCAGCCCGATTATTTCGATCGAAATCACCGAATCCCCGGAGCGGGCCAACGATTTAATGAAAGATAAAGGGATCCGGCATTTGGGTATTACAGAGAAAGGGAAGTTGATCGGAATTATATCCGTGCGCGACCTGCTGAGGTATTTCAAGGTATATTACGACGGAATCGGAAGCCTGAAATCCAAGAAATAGGCATGGGATTTAAAAAATCATCACAGAAGCCCTCGCCCTCCCTTCCGAGCCGCACCCAAAGAGTGGAACTCCACCAGCATGTGGACGGCTCGATTCCGGTCGGCTTGGCCTGGAAGCTGATGAAGCGGCACGGGCTCAATCCGGTCGGGACCATGACCCAGATGGAAAAACTCCTTGTTCTTCAGGATCGGGAGAAGGGAAGCCTGCTCAGTTATTTGGACAAGTTTCATTATCCCCTCTGGATCACCCAATTTTATGAAAACATCGCCCGGGTGATTGAAGCCATAGTTGAAGAAGCTTACCGAAATCAAGTCCGACTCCTCGAACTCCGTTATTCCCCCGTCATCCACACCTTTGCCGGCCTGACCTTGCGACAGACGATCAGCGCCGCCCTGGGCGGGATGAATCGAGCCAGGAAACGATTCCCAATCCGGGCTGGGTTGATCGTGATCGCCATGCGCCAACACGGTCCCCACATCGCCAAGATCCTGGCCCGTGCCGCCGTCTCCGAAGGTCAACAGTTTCATGAACGCACGGGTGTGATCGGGTTTGACGTGGCCGGTGCCGAGCGTGGAAATCCGCCCGCCTTGTTTAAAGACGCCTATGCCATTGCACGAACCGGAGGACTCGGTCTCACCATTCATGCCGGCGAGGACGAGGGACCCCACGCCGTTTGGCAGGCCATCGATGAACTGGGCGTGACCCGAATCGGGCACGGCTGTTCATCGGTGCGTGACAAGGTGCTTTTACGCCGCTTGGCCCGCGACAAGATCCTGATCGAATGCTGCATCACGTCCAATTATCAGACCGGCGCGGTCAAACGCGGTCGCCCCCACCCAATCTTTACATTTCTGGAATACGGTATTCCGGTCGCGATTTGCACCGACAACACAACCGTCTCCGACACCAACCAAGCCCTGGAAAATAAAAGCCTCCGTCACCGGCTTTCCGAATCTCACCTGGCCATGATCCATCAAAACGCCCGCAACTACTCGTTCATCCGCGCGGATTAAAGAAAAAGCGGGTCGATGATGAAGACCGGAAGAGGGGTTGCGTTGGCGGTGGTCGTGTTGCTGGGCGTCGGAGGGTTGGTTTTTCGGCAAGAGGTTTCCGAATTCATCCACGCGATGCGACCCCATTCGATGGAAGCGAGCCTCGCTTTCGGGAAAGCGCTGGATCCCAGCGGCCGATCCGTCGTTGATCCCACAACGACATTTACCCTGGGTGAGAACGTAGCCTGGGTTCTGAAGTTTAAAAAAAACGCCGGGGTCAAAGAACTGATCGTCGCTCTTTACGAAGTTTCTAGCGACGGACGGGAAATTCCGCTGGATCGAAATAAGATGCCCGTTGAGCCGACCGACGCCGGTCTCTACAACTTTTCGACGTCGCAGGCCTTCTGGTCACTCTCTCCGAAGGGAATAAACGCGGATCGTCATACCTATCGAGTCAAGTACATTAAGAAAGATGTAGTCGCCCAGGGGGACTTCACCATTGTGGACGCCCGCCAGGATCAACCTGCGTCTCAATCGCCCTGAAATCCGCCGTAATTCTCTAAATTTCCCCACCATGTCCCGCCCCGCTGGCTCCGCCGCACGCCGGATTCGAGTGGAGCGAATCAAAAGCAGAACAGCCAATCGTATCAAATGTCCCGGACCATACAGGACGTTGAACATGCATTGGGAATCCTCGCCTTTATTTGACTACGGCCATCGCGCATAGTATTCTAAACCTATGCGTCTCCCCCGGAAACCGGCGGTCTTGTTAGGGGGTATCGCCCTGGTCGCGATCCTCCTCTTTTTCGTCTATCAGAAGGTCCACTCGAAAATCATCTTCGGTCTTCGCGAAGATTTTTCAAAAGCGGTTTCGTATGACAAACCCGTACCGGGAATTCCCGGAATCCGGGCGGGGCAGTGCGGGGGCTGCCACAGAGAAATCTATGAAGAATGGAAAACGTCCATGCACTCGAAGGCCTATGTCGATCCATTCTTTCAGGCCTACTGGAACAAGGACGAGCATATCTGGATCTGCTTGAACTGCCACTCGCCCATGCAACCGCAGCAGCCTTGGCTGATCAAGGGGCTTGAAAACGGAAAGGTCTACAAGCCGATTAAGGAGGATAATCCTCATTACGATGCCGATTTTCAACAAGAGGGCATCACCTGTGCTTCTTGTCATGTGCGTGACGGTGTGATCGAGGGACCGTTTGAGGGCATCGAAGCCCCTCATCCAACGCGATACTCTCCGCGTTTCCGATCCACGGATATATGTTTCACCTGCCACCAGGTCCCCGCCGGGCCCTTTCAATTCTACAACGGCGGTCCTTGTTCGACTTTTCCTGAATTCGAGGCCGGCCCGTATTATAAAGAAGGGAAGATCTGTCAGGATTGCCACATGCCGAGCATCAACCGCCCGTTGGTATCGGGGGGCCGGGTCCGGTCAGGCCGACAGCATCTCTGGCGGGGCGGACATTTTCCTGAAATGATCCAGCGGGCCGCGTCGGTCCGGCTTACGGCCGACCGAAGCGTTTTGCAGCCGGGGCAGGATGTAACATTTACCTTAACCTTGACCAACAGCGGGGCCGGTCACAAAATCCCAACGGGCGATCCGGACCGGTACTTTACCGTGACCTTCGAGGTCGTGGATGCGTCGGGAGCGGTGATTAAACGCCAGGAGAGCACCATGAGGCGCTGGATCGTATGGTGGCCGGTTATTGTGGAGGTTTATGAAAATCGCCTCAGTCCGTTAATGAGTCGGGATTATGTGTTTCGATATTGGTCGCCGAGAAACCTTCAAGGGTTGACGTTGAGAGCATCGGTAAAATACCATATCATGACCGAGGCTCAGTACCGGCGCCTTCAGAACAAGTTCGGTCTCTCCATCGACGTTCCGCATGTGTTTACGATTTATGAGCAGGAATTACGGTTGGACGAGCCCCTCCAGGTCACTGCCGTTCAAAACGAACGACCCTATCACTCTTGCCAAAGTAAGAAAGGATGATCGGCATCGGTGGATTCAGCGAGGGCAGTCATTCACTGATCAGGACCAGAATCCCGGAGTAATTGTGAAAATGAGGAACGCCGTGGATCGGAGCAATCTCGGAATAGCTCAAGAAGCCGATCAACGGAATCTCACCAAAGTGTTTTTTAATAATGGAGAGATCGACCCCCGTTTTGCCGTATAGAGATCGGCCCCGCCCGCAGCAGTCGAAATACATGGCGAAAGCAGGTGGACGGTCGCGATGGATTTTGGCCAGGTCCGAAACCATGGATTCCATGTCGTGCATGGCTTGGGTGGGTTCGCGTATCATGAAAGATACCACCTGGCCTTCCTCCACCGCTTCGGGCACGGTGATGCTTCTTTCCACCGGATCCACTCCAACCACGCTTCGGACAAGGTACGACCCCCGATGGAATCGTGACTCGGTGACATCGGCCGGAAACCCGATGAAAATAAGACCGGTCGCTTCGCGAATTGCCTGCGTCGGTATATTGGTAAACAAACCCGAATAACAGTCGAGCGCCGCGCGGCCGGCCAGTTCATAAATGGTGTTGTGACGCGCACGGGTCACCATCATCGGATTTCCGACAGGATGGCAGGCCTGGCTGAGACCGATCGTGTGGGTGAAGGAGCCGTTCAGGACAAAGCCCGTCACCGCATCGGACAATACCTGATCTTGATAGATCTGGAGGGTCTGCATCAAGCTGCCGTCTTCCGAAGCCCCTCCCCCGATCAGGACGGCCTTTTCGTTGGCGCTGGTGACTCCATGGAAGAACGGTTTGGGTTGGAAGTTGTATGAATCGGGAAGAAGGACGCCGATGGAAGAATAAGCGCCGTCTTTACGGTCTGTGAGGGTCATACCGCCAATGGTTCGGCCGATCAGCTCCGCCTGGCCCTGGAGAGGATGAAAGAGAAACGGTGATGCCGTAACGGTATCAGAGGCCAGAATCATGACCGCGACCGCAGGCTCGTTTTCCCACTCGCCATCGGTTGTGATCACACCGAATCCACTGCAACCGAGGAGATGGGCGGTTTCGATTTCGTTTCGAAGCGCCTTGAGGAGCAGGGGATAGTAAGGGTGATAAGATACCGAGGCAAACACAAGAACCAAATCGGCCCTGTTCATACCGGCGCGTTTCATGGCCATCCGGGCCGCCTCACGGGCCGCCTTTTGGGGCGACATTTGGGTGGATTGTCCAACGCCGGTTCGGATCATGAATTCAATTATACAAAGCACTGAATCAGGATTCCATCTTTTGTTATCTGATCCTGCCCTATATAAGGCGCCGATGCCGTAAATGCGGCAAACCGCGGGCGGTTTATAAAAAAAGACTTTAAATTACAAAGCGTTGAAGTTGGCATTGAATTTGCTAAATCAGATCAGGATGCATAGAAAGCCATCATAAACGAGCGGGATCACGTAAGGGTAGTTATTAAATCAGTACACGAGAGGGGGTGAGTAAATATGAAGAGGGTTCTATCCAGTCTTGTAATGGCCGTAGTCGTCCTGTCCTTTGTAGGCATGAGCTGGGCCGGTATGATTGCGGGCGAGGTAACCAAAATCGACGACAAGGGCTCATTCTACTTTGTAAAGGATAAAAAGGGGAAGGAGCACAAGATCCATTTTGACAACACCACTCAGAAAACCGGTGACGTTAAGGTGGGGGAAATGGTCGAGGTGGATGTGGCGAAGGGTCATGCCAAATCCGTCAAGACCATTGAAAAGAAGTAACTCTGCGAATGTTTCGAAATGGGGCGCGGTGCCATTTGGCACTGCGCCCCATTTTTTATGGAAATCCCTTGTTTTGGTTAGGGATCGGGATGTGGATCACGCCGACCGAAATGATTGACAGAATGATCTGTAACGTGTAAATATATATACGAAATTGGAGAAAGAGGATGAAACCGCGATCCGGCCCGCGCATTTCCCCATACAGACCGCTTCGAGTCGATATTTCAACGGATGTGGTCTGTTTCTCCGGAATGGTGAAAGATATATCTCACGCCGGCTCCTGTATAAGTCTGTCGATCATGGAGGATTTTCCCGTTTATGTTGATAACCGCCTCCTGATTCATTGCCAATTGGGGGATCTAAACGAGTCTTGGGCTGATGAGGTCCTCATCGGGAAAGTCCGCTGGGTTGCGAAACAAGCCGACGGGATTTTTCTGGGCGTTGAGTTTCTGGATACGGGTGAATATTATCATCCCCAGGTTTTCTCCCTTCGGAACCGTGAAGACGAATAGGCGGCGAGCATGACGCCCCCTGTTTCCCGCCGTTCATTTACGGCTTTTTGGACTTCGAGTACTTATTTTGCCGAAGGCCTGCCTTACTCGGTCGTTCATCAAATCTCTGCTCAGTTTTTTACCGCATCCGGCGCCAGTCTTCAGGCGATAGGATTGACCTCCCTCTATGGCTTGGCGTGGAACTTGAAATTTTTATGGAGTCCGCTGATCGATGTTTTCAGTAATAAAAAGAGTTGGCTTGTCGGGTTCGAATTATTGATTGCGCTGGCCATCGCCTTTCTGACCTGGCCGGCCATGAATTTCGATTTGGCTCTGGCGGCCAAGATATTTTTGATCGTTGCATTTTTGGCCGCCACCCATGACATTGCCGTGGACGGTTATTATATTCAATCGTTAAACGACGTGGATCAGGCGGCCTTTTCCGGCGTCCGGGTGGCCGCCTACAAGATCGCTTTATTGGTAGGCAACGGCGCCCTTGTGGTGTTGGCCGGCATGGTTTCATGGGAGATCTGTTTCTTGACGGCCGGAGGGATTATGGTCGTTCTGGGTCTGGTCCATCATCTTCGCTTACAGGAAGTCCGGGTACATAGAAATGTTTGGAAGGTTTCGGTGATCGCGGAGGCCTTTATAACATACCTGCGACAACCGCACATTGTGATGATTCTTTCCTTCATCCTCCTGTTTCGTGCCGGAGATGCAATGATGTTTGCGATGGCCACGCCACTTTTGAGGGACCTGGGATACGACACCGCCGCGCGTGGATTTTTATCCGGCACGCTGGGCACCGTCACAAGCATCGCGGGCGCATTGGTCGGCGGGGGGGCCATCAGCCGCCTTGGATTGCGCCGCTGCCTTTTTCCCTTTACCCTTGCACAAAGTTTGGCGATTCCGGCGTACGCATGGATGGCTTACGAAAAACCTGGTTTGTTGGGGGTGAGTTTGGTGATTGCCTTTGAACAAATTGCGGCCGGTCTCGGCACCGCGGCACTTCTCGTATTTTTAATGCAGCGTTGTCGACGGGAATTTCAAGCCACCCACTTTGCGATCGGTTCGGCGTTGATGTCCGTGCCGGCTACGCTGGCCGGAGGCGTTAGCGGCTTCGTGGCGGCCGGCGTCGGTTTTACCGCATTCTTTTTAATCGCTTTTGTGACCTCATGGCCCGGCTTGTTGCTCGCATGGCTGATGCCAGCCCGAGTTCATCATTATTGACCTTGAATTTATCTGTGGCAGCATGGATTTTTTCCAGGATTTCAAAACGGTTTGAACAAATTCAAGGCGACGATTTAAAGCTGTTCCATCCAGTCCAGTACGATTAAAAGTAAATATTAAAAATCTTATAATAAAACATGATTAAATTATTTTAATTTATTGTTATATTTAATCTTTTTATACAAATGGTCGAGGCTTATTCTTAGCAGACGAAATAGAACAGTTGAGGCACAGGGCATGTTTATAAAAGAAAACGTAGGCCGGCGCGATAGAGGCGTTTGCCTGGGTCTTTCCTAACCCATCTGACCTCTGCCAGTGTTGGAGTACTCATTTTAACATGGGGGAGGGGAAGGCTGATCTTCACAATCTGGGAAGTTTCCAAGCGTTCTTTTGTCATGAGGCAGACGCCTCCTTCACTGATATTTTTGATATTTGAATTGATGATCGTGGTGGACTGATTTCCTCGGGCCTTGTGTAAAAGCAGGTGACTGCTAACCTCACAAGTGGCTTTTTCCGAGAGAGAAGACCGTTTTGACCGGCGTCGCTCATCTTTATCTGGTTCTATACTCATTGCCTCTTTAGATCAAAATACGAGTTTACGGTTGAAATTAGAATAGGATACATAATACAGAATTGTTATATACATAACATTTATATGGGGCAATGTCAAGGAAAATCAAGGGGGTTCCATTTTTTTTTACCATTATCCAAACGGGTTGGATCAAGATAGCACGATGCGATCAACAGCTGGAAATGTGCGATTCGGACCCTGCGCAAGATTCCTATGGATCTGAGCAGGATTATGAGCCGATAATTGCTCATGAATTAACCGCTTTATGAATAGTTTATTAACAAGGAAATCCTATCATAAAATGTGTTGACAAGGATCTTGAGTTATTGTATGTTTTAGCTCAAGTACCTTGTAGGTCCCTTCCTTCACACCACATATGAGGGTGTATATGGATCTTCTCGAGGTTGCAAACAGGCGCTCAGTGCCTGGTATTCTTGTCTTCAACCATCGTCAAGAACCTGTTTTTTTTAATCCGGTCGCGTTAGGAATCCTTTCCAAAGTAAACGGAAACCATTCGGACTCCGATCATCTTATGATGGGTGTTACGATCCCAAAAGAAATTTTTAATTTGTACGAAAATCTTAAAAAGAGTTATTTGGCATGTCGCGATGATCATCAGGCTCAGGTCGCCCCTCAAATTTCCTTGTTTTCGACCCAGGATGCGATGTATTGTTGTAGAGGGTTCCCTCTCAACGGCGATGACGCTCAAGCGGGGCAGGCTTTTCATATCATGATGTTGATCGAGAAGGTTTCGCAACATCGACAAATTGATCTGGAAAAATTAAGAAGCCGCTTTCAATTAACCAATCGCCAAATGGAAATTGTTAAACACCTTTTTTCCGGATTGACCAATAAGCGAATCGCCGATGCTCTTTGTGTTTCTGAAGATACGATCAAAGGGCATTTAAAACACATCATGAGGCGATTAAAAGTCAATTCAAGGACCGAAATTCTTTCCATCATCCTTCAACTTTGAATCCCTTTTTCCAGTTGGTCTGCATCCAAGGCCCGTGATAACCGTCGTCACCACACTGGGAAGTCCTTGCAATTTTTATCGTCCAAATCTAACTTCTTCCGCGCGACCGTTGTGATTCTAATATAAGATCTCCGCCACGGTTGCAATGGACCTCGGGCCTCTCTTCTTGACAGGATTACGACATCCTGTGATACGATTAATCCCCCTGCATCTCTTATGGAGAAAAAATGATCCGGTATATTCTCCCCTTCGTTTTGTTATCCATCATCGTTGTAGATGTTTCTGGCTGTGTTGTCGAACCTCCATCCCGTTTAAAGGAGGTTTTCTCGGAGTCGCCATACCGAGATTTGGGAACTCTCAAACCAGGGACGATACTTCATCTGCCCACCGGCATCGAGGTTACCAAGGAACAGATGTTTCATATCCTGTCCAGTTCACGGATCGTCTATGTGGGAGAAACCCATACCAATCTTGAAGATCATCAAGTGGAACTGGAGGTCTTGCAGGGACTGTGGAAGCAGTTTCCGGGACAATGGGTTGTTGGGATGGAGATGTTCCAAAAGCCGTCTCAGGATCAATTGAACCGATGGAGCCATGGTCAAATGGATGAAAAAGAATTTATCAAAGTCTGGTATGACAATTGGGATCAGTCCTACAATTATTATCGTGCGATTCTCCGCTACAGTCGCGACAAGAAAATTCCTTTGATCGCTCTGAATGCACCCGATGAACTGGTCCACGAGATCATGAAGAAGGGGACGGAAGGGTTGTCGGAAAACCTGGAAAAAGAGCTGCCCGAAATGGATCGTGAGGATCCATACCATCGAAACTCCCTCAAGGCGGTGTTTGGGGGCCATGCGCACGGGGATGAGGGTTTCGAGCGGTTTTACGAAACAATGTTGATTTGGGATGAAACGATGGCACAAACCATCTCAACCTATCTCTCCAGTCCCGAGGGACGTGGAAAAAAAATGGTCGTCTTTACGGGAGGGTTCCACGTCAACTATGGATTCGGAGTACCGCGAAGAGTGTTCCGGCGACTGCCGGAACCCTATGAGATCGTCATGCCATACACGGAGGAGGTGCCGGAAAGTCGAAAGGACCTACTTATGGACGTTCAACCGGTCTCCATTCCGCTCTACCTCGCCGATTTTGTGTGGGCCGACGGTTATAAAGATTTGGAGGACCAGAGCGTCCATTTGGGCGTCCAGGTTGACAAAACCGAGAAAGGCGTGACGGTTCGCAAAGTGATGCCTGATTCAACCGCCTTGAAAACCGGTATTCGGGAGGGAGATATTATTGTTTCGTTTGATGGTCAATCGATCCTTGAACCTTCCGATCTGATTCATCTTATGAGTTTCAAACAGCCGGGTGACCATGCGATCCTTAAAATTCTTCGGGGAGCACAGGCGTTGAATTTTGAAGCCCAGTTTGGGTCGGAAAAGAAAATTCAGTCCCATTGAAAGTCCCCATCAAAAGTATAAACGGAAAGGAGATCACCATGGAGACGTATCAGAGAAAGACGGAGAGTAGCGGAACTGTAGCGGATGATCCTGCCGCCCATGATTTACTCCGCCGCGCCTTTGAGAAAACATTCCGCTGGCCGCAGGATTTCAAAGGCTTCATGGCCGATTTAACGTGTCGAGAGGGCGGACGAATATCCGAAGGCCATGTGAAGGTTCACTCGGCCCGTGAGGTCACGGTCCATCTTGAGCACGAGGATCTGAAGAAATGGGCTGAGGGTCAAATCGGCATGATGGCCGTGCATCGGGCCCCCCGCACGTATGAAGAATCGGACGGGAAGTACTCTCTTACCCTAGGTGAAGAAGACCATCATCCGATGGGCCGCCTGTTGATAATCCATGGGGACGGCATGAATTCGCGTTACCGTATCCATGACGACCGGATCACCCAAATTAACCGCAGTATGGAACGGGTCAAATTCACGATCAATGTCGAGGACAGTCTCACAACCAATGACGGCAAGGCCCTGACCACCCGCTACGCGGTCTTTTATTTTTCACCGGGGGACGGTGCCTTGCGTCAGGTCGAAACCTATTGGGACAACCATGCCGTTGTCAACGGAATTTACCTCCCGGCCATCCGGCGGGTGAGTTTCAATGAGAATGGCGCCGTTATTACCCGTCTACTGCAGTTTGATCATCACCGGCTTTTGTAATTCGAATCGGGAGTCACGATCTACATGGGATTGTAGGTCACATTGATTTACAACTACTTATTGTGTTATTTTAATAAGGTACATTTTGTTCCCAAAGAATCATGGCTTAAGATATAATTAAAAGTGTATCCTGGCGAAATCCACCGGTGTGAAGCGGCCTCATCCAATCCAAACTTGTTTGAGTTCAACTTCATCATTCATTCGTTCGCATATCAAATCCAACGGGAGATAATTCGTCTATGATTGATGAACGTTCAATCGCTTATTTTTCAATGGAAATCGCGCTGCACAACGGAATCCCGACCTATAGCGGTGGTCTGGGAATCCTGGCCGGCGATATGCTTAGATCGGCCGCGGATCTGAATGTTCCGATGGTTGCGGTCACGTTGCTCCATGAAAAAGGTTACTTCCACCAGCGGTTGGATGAACACGGAAATCAATTGGAGGAGGCCGTTGCCTGGGATCCCCGAAGTTTCCTTGAGCCTCTTCAGGTGATGGTGAAAGTCGAGATGGAGGGCCGGTCGGTGAAGATCCGGGCCTGGAAATATGAACTGCGCGGGAGTCGGGATTTTACAGTCCCTGTTTATTTTTTAGACACAAATCTTGAAGAAAACGATCCCCGCGATCGTTCCCTGACCGGACATCTTTACGGCGGAGACGCACGGTATCGCCTATGCCAGGAGGTGATTCTGGGTATCGGAGGTATGCGGATGCTGCGAGAGTTGGGCCATCACACGATCAAAAAATACCATATGAATGAAGGCCATGCGAGTCTGGCTGTACTTGAACTCCTAGAAGGGGCGGGTCGTCAACTCAACAAGCCGGAGAGCGATCCCGAGACGATTGAGTCCGTCCGCCGTCAGTGTGTATTTACAACCCACACGCCGGTCGCCGCCGGGCATGATCGTTTTGCTTTGGACCTCGTACGAAACATTTTGGGCGAGCGGGATATCTTTCGCCTGAATGTTTTCCATGAGGGTCAAGATTTGGATATGACCCGACTGGCATTGTACCTGAGCGGCTATATCAACGGCGTCGCCCGGAAGCACGGTGAGGTAGCCCGTGCCATGTTTCCAGGCCACTCCATTCAATTCATCACGAACGGGGTTCATTCCGTTACATGGACTTCGGAACCATTTCAAAAACTTTTCGATTCATATCTGCCGGATTGGCGAAGGGACAGTTTTTCGCTTCGTCATGCCCTGAACATCCCCAAAGAAGCCATATGGGCGGCCCATCTGGAGGCCAAGCAGGCGCTGATCGACTTGGTCAACCGGAAGGGAAAGGTTGGAATGGATATCTCGGTCTTCACGATCGGGTTTGCCCGCCGGGCTGCGGTTTATAAACGGGCGGATCTGCTGTTTCATGACATTGATCGGCTGAAAAAAATCGTCGCGGAGGTGGGACCTTTTCAAATCATCTACGCCGGTAAGGCACATCCGCAGGATCGGGAAGCCAAGGCGGTCATCACAAAAATATTCCAGTCGCAACGGGAACTCAAAAACCATATAAAGGGGATTTACCTTTCCAACTACGACATGGAAATGGGAAGGCTGATTACGTCCGGTGTGGATCTCTGGCTCAACAATCCGGTTAGACCGATGGAGGCCTCCGGAACCAGCGGGATGAAAGCCTGCCACAACGGGGTCCCTCAATTAAGTATTTTAGACGGTTGGTGGGCCGAGGGCCATATGGAAGGCGTCACCGGATGGGCCATCGCGCAGGATGGTCAACCCCCCGCCGAGGGAGATGATCGGAATCGGGATGCGGCCTATCTCTACCACAAACTTGAAAATGTGATCATTCCGATGTTCTACCGCGATCGTGACAAGTACATCAACATCATGAAGCACTGCGTCGCATTAAATGCCTCGTTTTTCAACACGCAACGCATGATCCAGGAATACGTCACGAACGCATATCTGGCGCTCTAATAAAACCCATCGGCCTGCTTGGCAAGATCGGTGATCATTTGAGCCGGAGAGAAGCGGGGACCGGCGGATTGGGAATAACGGTCGAGCGTTTCTTTAATCCTTCCAATTCCAATCTTATCACAATACTTTAATAATCCTCCCCTAAATGGGGGGAAACCAGCGCCTATTATCATTCCGAGATCGACATCTCCCGGATACTGAACGATCCGCTTCTCGAGACACCAAGCGGCTGTATTCACCATGATCATCACGAGACGATCGGTTATTTCTTGATCGTTTATATTCGCTCGCGGAGTCAGTCCGCGTTCTTTTCGTATCGCCGCCAGCATCGTGTCCAATTCGGGGTTGGGGCGTTTTTCCCTGCCTTCGTATCGATAGAGACCCTGTCCGGTCTTTTTTCCAAATCTTCCGGCTCCGAATAACCGATCGCCGATCCGGGATTGCTCGGCCGGATCCAGATGAAGGGACGTTCGGATCGATTCGGCTGTGTGATGGGCGATGTCCAGCCCCACAACGTCCATCATGGTAAACGGACCCATCGGCATTCCGAAAACCTCCATGGCGCGGTCCACCCGATCGACCGTAGCCCCTTCTTCTAAAAGAAGCCCGGCCTCATTCCCGTAGGCCATCAGGATCCGGTTAACCAGAAAGCCGGGACTGTCCGAAACGACCAGAGGCGTTTTACCGATTCTTTTGACGAAGACTACACCGGCGGCCAGTGTCTCGTCGGAGGTCATTTTTCCTTTAACGACCTCTACGAGCGGCATCTGCGCGACCGGATTGAAAAAATGAAGCCCCAATACGCGGTCCGGTCTCTTTGCGCCCTCAGCCATGTCCGTGATCGAAAGCGAAGAGGTGTTTGTGGCGAAGATCGCTCGATCCCCGGCCGCCTCTTGAAGGTCGCGGATCACCCGTTGTTTGACTTCCATCTTTTCGGCCACGGCCTCGATAACCAGGTCACACGTCGAAAAACCGGAATAGTCTGTGGTGGTTGAAAGAAGTCGCATCCGGTTCTCTTTTTCTTCCCGGCGGATTCTCCGCCGGGAGACCTGCTTTTCAAAGGCCTCGTTAACGGTCTTGACACCCTTTGCGATCGCCTCCTCGTGAATGTCTCTCAGGCGCACCGGAATCTCCTGTTGGAGCATCCATTGGGCTATGCCGGCGCCCATCACGCCGGCCCCAAGGATACCCACTTTCCGAATCGGCGGGACGAGATCGGAGGGGGTAATCTCCTTTGGCAGTTTTCCGGCGTGCCTTCGTATTGAAAAGACATGGATCAGGTTCTGCGTGGTTTCTTCACGAATAAGCGCATGGAGCCCCTCCTGCTCGAGCTCCAACGATCGTTCGAGCGGACCTCCGATTCCCTTTCGGACCACGTCGATAATCTTCAGCGGAGCGGGATAGCGTCCCAGGGTGAGCCTCATGACGTTTTTACGGGCTTGATGAAATACCAAAGCCCGGCCGAGAGGGGTTTCGTTCAAGAAGCGCGCCAGGATTTTGTTTTGAGAGCGCCGTCGGGCCGATTGAATTTTCCGATGAAGCGAGGCCCCCTGCGTTAGGCACTCGAGCATAAAAGTATCGGCCTGCATCTGGATCTCCTTGGAGGTGAGGATGCGGTCCACCAACCCGATTCGCTCAGCTCGCCTCGCATCGAGCTGTTTGCCCGTCAGGAGCAGGTCAAGCGACGCCGAAAGCCCGGTCAGACGGGGGAGCCGGGTTATTCCGCCCCAGCCCGGGAAGATTCCGAGCAAGACTTCCGGCAGGCCGAGACGCGTCTTCCGGTGGTCGCTCGCCAGACGGTAACGGCAAGCCAAGGCCAATTCCAGTCCCCCCCCCAGACAGGCCCCATGGATCGCCGCCAACGTCGGGACGGAGAGCTCGGCGATTCTTTGATAAACATCGCGGCCTTGTTTTATAAAAATCAATGTGGCGTCAAGATCGCTCAGGAATCGTTGGACGTCGATCTCGGCCCCGCCGATAAAGTGGTCGGGTTTACGGCTCAGGAAAATGACGCCTTTAATCCTGGGATCGGACCGGATGGAATCAATCGCTTGCTCAAGTTCCGTAAGAACCCGAGGCGAGATCAAATTGACCGTTTTTCCCGGGACATCGATTTCCACATGGCAAAGGCCGCGGTCATCGATCGTGGTGCGAAGGCATTTCTCCGGGGTCATAATCTTTTATCTCCTCTCAACGATGCAGGCCGCGCCCTGTCCACCGCCAACGCAAAGGGTCGCCAAACCGATGGATTGGTTTCTCCGTCGCAGCTCGTATAGCAGGGTCAGCATCAGGCGGGCGCCGGACGCGCCGAGCGGATGGCCGAGAGCGATCGCACCCCCGTTGACATTAAACCGGCTTCGATCGATCACCCCGATCGGTTCGTTGCGTCCCAGATGTTCCTGAGCGAACTTTTTCGAGGCGAATGCTTTTTCATTCGCCAGAATCTGCGCCGCGAACGCTTCGTTCATCTCGATCAGTTCAATATCCGAAAATTTCATCCCGGCCCGGTCCAGGGCCAAAGGGGTTGCAAAAGACGGTCCCAGCCCCATCCTCGCAGGATCCAGGCCGGCATAGGCATAGCTCCGAATGCGACCAAGCGGCTTAAACCCCATCGCACGGGCCTTTTCCTCGTTCATGATCAGAAGTGCGGCGGCTCCGTCCGTCAGAGGGGATGCGTTACCGGCCGTGACCGAGCCGTATCGACGATCGAAAACCGGTTTCAGACGGGCCAAATCCTCGATTTTTTGATTTTCCCGCGGGCCGGCATCGTTCTTGACCACGGTGTCATACCGGGGGGGAAGATAGACGGGGGTGATCTCTTCCGAAAGACGGGACCGGGCTGCGACGGCCCGCTGATGGCTCATCAAGGCAAAGGCATCCTGCTCTTCTCTTGGGATCCCGAATTCTTTCGCCAGCACCTCGGCCGTGTCCCCCATCCGCATGCCGTTGAGCGGATCGGTTTGGCTGATGACGCTCGGTTTCAGATCGCGGGGGCGCAGCGACGCGAACTTCGCAATCTTCTGCCCCAACGTTTTGGCCTTCGAAGCGTCGACGAGTATTTCGGTCATGCGCTTACCATAATAGAAGATCGGAATATTGCTCATGGACTCGACACCGCCGGCGATGACGACATCGGCCATTCCCGCCCGAATCTTTTCCAACCCGCTTCCGATCGCCTCCAGGCCCGAGGCGCAGTTTCGGTTGACGGTATAGGCCGGCACGCGGGGGGGGAGGCCGGCGCGCTGTGCGATGACTCGCGAAACGTTGGCTGTGTCGACCATCTGGCTGACCGTTCCAATGATGACTTCATCGACAATCTTCGGATCCAGTGCGGTTTTCTCTATAAGTTCGTGGACGGCGAGTCTTCCCAACTCCTCGGCCGGGATATCTTTGAAAACCGACCCCGACCTCGCAAACGGGGTTCGGATACCCTCAATGATCACCGCCTCAGCCATGCATCACCTCCCGTTTATTAAATCATTATACTCCAGTCCATTTCCAAGCGCCAAGGCGTCACAGCAGCGATTGGGTGTCTCCACGAATTGAATTAGGTGCTATACTGTATCCAATCTTACTGAAAATTAACTATTATAAATTTAGCACTTGACAAATATAATAAATTTGGTAAAATTTTCCCAAAAGTGTAAATTAATAGAATTTAATAATAAAAACCTTTGATCAGAGCAAACCCATCGAAAGATGGGGACGCAGTGCAACGGGGCTAACTCCCGAATTTAAGGTTTGGGACATGCTCGCCGGGCCGCCAGAGGAAATCCTTTGGCGGCTATTTTTTTGTCTGAAATAGGGGAAAACAAAATGAGGCAGTCTTCAATATGGAGACCCGGTTTTGTTGTTATGGCCGCTCTGACAGGCATTATCTTGGGAATGGTTTTTCTCTCCTACCAAGTGGCGACACCTGAAACAACGAGCAGGTCCTCAAAAAGTTCAGCCGATTACGAGCCGCCAGCCAATTTCAATCATGATGCTACCTCTTTTCAGCTTCTGGGTGCGCATAGAGGCTTGAAATGCTCCCAGTGTCATTTGGGGGGGCAGTATAGTGCGACTCCCAGGGAGTGTGAAAATTGCCATAATGATCAGATTTCTTATGGAAAGCCGCAGAATCACATTATGACGAATCAGGGATGTAATGTCTGTCATTCCGTCAATGCCTGGTCACCTGCAACCTTTAATCATAATCTTGCTCTGGTTGCCGGCCAGTGCGCCACCTGTCACAACGGCCAGATGGCCACGGGCAAGCCGCAGGACCATGTTCCGACCACGGCGCAGTGCGACACCTGTCATAAGACGACGGGATGGACCCCCGCGGGCTATGTCCACGATGCCAGCGCGGCCGGGCAGTGCTCGAACTGTCACAACGGCCAAAAGGCGACGGGCAAGCCCCAGAACCACATCCCGACCACGGCGCAGTGCGATACCTGTCATAAGACGAAGGCATGGGTCCCCACGAGTTTTGTTCACGATGCCAGCACCGCCGGGCAGTGCTCGAACTGCCATAACGGCCAAAATGCGACTGGCAAGCCGCAGAACCATGTCCCGACCACGGCGCAGTGCGACACCTGTCATAAGACGACGGGATGGACCCCCGCGGGCTATGTTCACGATGCCAGTGCGGCCGGGCAGTGCTCGAACTGTCACAACGGTCAGGTGGCGACCGGAAAGCCTGCAAACCACGCCGGGGTCACACTTCAATGCGACACCTGTCATAAGACGACCGGCTGGACCCCCGCCACTTATGCGACCCATGATAACCCTAAATTAATCGGGGGTCATGCTCCTCTGGACTGCTCGGTCTGTCACCCGCAAAATTTTTCGACCCCGTTTTACCGGGACGGCACCCAGTATGGTGCGTGCGCGAACTGCCACACGCGTGATTACAGGCCGAACGAGAACCATCGGTCCATCGCGCTTGATGCCATGTGCGCCAATTGTCACGAGCATGCTGACTACAGTCGTTTTTAACGCCCCCGTGGAACGATGGGTTTTTTTTCTCTCGCGTGCGGCATTTTGTCTCGCGTTGGCCACTTTTTTTTTGACGATGATCGGTTGTTCTTTGAGTAGAAACAAACCCATTTTGAAAACCGATTCCGGCCCGTCGATAAATTTTGCGGAAGGGGTCAACGCGTTTGAAAAAGGAGATTTAGAACGGGCCCGTGTAATCTTCAATAGATTCATCGATACGAAAACGGACCCCTCCGGTTTGGAGGAGGCCCAATGGTACCTGGCCCGGATTGCGGATGAACAGGGCAAACGGAATGACACCGTGCAGCAGTACACGCTATTTACCAGCAATTTTCCTTCAAGCAGACATATCCCTGAAGTAAAAGCGAGGTTGGCGGCTCTGACAACCGGGTCGGATTCTGTGAACGGTCCTTCTACCGGCCCGTCGAGTGCGGCGGTTCAGTCGGAGAGTCTCCCGGGCAGCAATCAAGGCACCCCCCCTCAACCGGTTTTCTCTCCGGTGCGTCGACAGGAAACGGCCCCATTTGGAAAATTTTCCGGCGCTTTTACGTTGGAGTATTATAATGATACTCAAACATCCCCGGCGGACCCCACTCCCACGGTACAAAACCGCTTGAACGAATATTTGGATTTCCGCTGGAGGAAGTCGGCCGGAGGGGATTTAAAAATCTATTTTTCCGGTATGAATTCGGATGATTTTCTGACCCCCGATAACTCCTTCTACAGACTCAATAAAATTTTCGCGGACTGGTCCGACCCTCGTTCCATGGTCGACCTCCGCATCGGACGACAACCGGCTTCCGGGAATACCTTATTCAGTCGCTTTGATGGACTGGCCTTCGGTCTCCGGCCCTTCAACACGCTCGGTTTGACGACCAGCGTCGGTTATGCGGTCGACCCGTTCGATCGAAATAAAATCCAGATTCAGCACGATCGCCTGTTTTACGATACCTACCTTTCGATCTATGATCTCTATCATCTTGGAGGAAAAATCTATTATACCCAGGAGTTCAACAACGGTTTTTCAACGCGAAATGCGGTCGGACTGAACGGGTACTGGTTGAATGATCCAATCAACATTTCCTCCATAGTGGACTATGACCTGGCCTTCAAAGATTTCAACGACAAATTACTGAGTTTTGAATACCATTACGCGATCGCTTCGTATTCCGCGGCGGTCGAATATCGAAAGAATCCTTTTCTGGATTACGAAACGGCGTTGATCGATCCCTCCCTCGCGTTGATAACACCGCCGATCACGTCGCTCGATGCTGCGCGGCAAACTTTGACACGAAACGATCTCCAGGCCCTCGCATTGAAAAATACGACCGATTCGCGGGAGGCCAGACTGGGAACCACCGTCGATTTTTCGAAGGTCTGGCATCTCGATTTAAGGTACGCCCATACGATCTTCCAGGCGATCGTTTTCAACGACGGAAAGGCGGATAAGAAGGGTGATCGCTATTCGGTCTTTCTCAGCGAGCGAAACGGGCTCCACTGGTCGGAGGTTGGAACAGTGCTCTATCTTTTCCAGCCGACGACCGATTATCAAACGACAACGGTGACGGGAACCTTTTCAAAGTACTTGGGCCCAGAATTTCAAACGTCCTTGAGATGCCGTTGGGAGCGTTTTGAAATAAAAACCTCCGCCACCCAATCGACGCGGCTCATCCCCGGATTCACATTGATCTACACCTTCGGGAGCGGGATTTCGCTCAGCCTTGACGCCGATTACGACATGGATAAGAACAACACCACAAACGGAACGGTGACGACGGTGGAAACCCGAACCAGCCTCACGATTCCGTTCTGAGGCCCGGTCGTGTTGTTCCGAAACGCTGAAAGACGCTTTGGGGCCTGTCCTTGGCTTTAAGCGTCCATTCATGAGATGGAAAAGAGGGTCCCATCAGACTTTTAATTCTAATATTCGGATGCGCCGCGGTGGTCGCCCTGCCGATTTATTTTTCAGGGCATCCCTATTCCCCGAAATCATTTGTTCCGTTGATGCTCGGGATTATTGGGTCCACCATGATGTTTTTGGGCGCCTTCTTGTATGCGCTGCGTAAAAGGATCCGGGTGCTCCGAAGTCTGGGAAACATGAGCCGATGGTTGGACATCCACATCACGCTATGCATCCTCGGGCCGCTCTTGGTCGTGTACCACACCGGTTTTTTCATCAAGTCCCCCAACGCGGCCATCGCCTTTTATGCGATGCTGATCGTTGTGGCCAGCGGCGTATTCGGTCGCTATATTTATCGGCATTTCCAGTTTTCTCTATCGGGGGAACGGGCCACATTAAAGGAGATGATCCAGGAAATCGAACAATTGGATCGAAATATCTCCCAACGAGTTTCAGAATCGCAAACCATCCTCGAGACCATCCAAACTTTTTTCAGCCGTCGAGAAAAGAAAAAATCACGTGGGTTCTTCGGGCCGTTCTTCCTGCTGATCCGATTGGACCGTCTTGAGAAAAAGGTGAGAAGGCAGCTCAGGCGGCTTTCCCGCTCCCAGGGCCGGATGCCTGTCATAAATCCCATGAAGTCATCGGACTCGTTGGAATTCCTGATTGTGAAGCGGATTCGTCTCGAGAAGAACGTTTCGGCCCTGGAGGCCACAACAAGCCTTTTTTCCTACTGGCACAAGCTTCATGTACCGTTTATTTGGATTCTCGCCTTCACGTTGATTGTTCATATCGCCGCCGTATTGATATTCTGAGTTATTGTTGAGACCGCCGGGACGCCCGATGTGGAGAAAATTCGGCCTTGCAATTTTCGTGTGGTGTCTCGCAACCGTTGGGACGGCCGACGCGCTCGACATCCTGAAGGGTGTGATGCCCGGGAAGGTTTCCCGGGTCCACGAAAAATCTGAAGGACGCTGCCTGGATTGTCATGATCTCGTCAAAAAGGTTTTTTACGATAAATGTCTGGCCTGTCACAAGGAAGTCAAAAAAGATGTCGAACTGAAGACCGGTTTCCACGGAAAAACCGACGCCTCCCGGTGCGAGACCTGCCACACGGAACACAAGGGACGTGAAAGCCATATCGCCCAATTTGATTCCGCCCACTTCGACCACGGAAAGACGCAATTCGAATTGTCCGGGAAGCATCAAACCACGAAATGCGATCGCTGCCACCTAAAACCGAAGTTCCGAGAAACCCCCCACGATTGTTTTTCCTGCCACCTTGAAAAGGATAAGCACAAAGGGGCGCTGGGAAAGTCCTGCGAGCGTTGCCATAATTCGGAGGCATGGAAGAAGATCAGCTTCGACCATTCCCGCACGCGGTTTCCGTTGGAGGGGAAACATGCTCCGGTCGCGTGTGAAAAATGCCACGCCTCCGATAATTTCAAGGCGACGCCGATGGCCTGCGTGGGCTGTCATCTTAACAAGGACAAGCACAAAGGGGTTCTGGGCAAGCAGTGCGAGAGCTGTCATACGGTGAAGGATTGGAAGGCCATTGTCTTTGACCATGACAAAACCGAATTTAAACTGCTGGGAAGCCATCGCCAGGTGGAATGCAATAAATGCCATAAAACGCCTCAGCTTCGGGAAACGCCGAAGACCTGCGTCGAGTGCCATAAGCGTGTCGACCGGCATAAGGGCGTCCTCGGTCCCCAATGCGCGCAATGTCACACGGTGAAGGAGTGGAAGGACGTTTTATTCGACCACGACAAGACCCGGTTTAATCTGGTCGGAAAACATCAAAACGTGGAATGCCTGAAATGTCATAAAACTCCGGACATGAAATCGACGCCGAAGACCTGTGTCGAGTGCCATAAAGAGGACGATTACCACAAAGGCAAACTGGGACGGGAATGCGCCCGTTGCCATTCGGCCGTGGATTGGAAGAAAATCGGTTTCGATCATTCGAAGACGGACTATCCGCTCATCGGGAAGCATCTGGACGTTCCCTGCTCGAAATGCCATGTCCAGGAGGCCTACAAGATCCCGAGTCGATGCGCCTCGTGTCATCGGCCTGACGATAAGCACAAGGGGCAATTGGGGGATACCTGCGAGACCTGCCATACGGAAAAGGGATGGAAGGACATTCAGAAATTCGACCATCAGAAAACGAATTTTAAGCTTCTGGACAAACACCGGGATGTTCGCTGTTCCGAATGTCATAAGACGGCGCTTTTCAAGGACACCTCCTCGGTCTGTAACGATTGTCATATAAAAGACGACTATCACAAGGGGCACTTCGGGAAAAAATGCGAGGCTTGTCACACCGCGAAGACCTGGAAACGGGATGATTTTGATCACGCGAAGGAGACCGGTTATGCGCTCGTAATGAAGCACAGTCAATTGAAATGCGAGCAATGCCATGTCAAACAGCTCTTTTCCCAAAAAACGTCCCGCATGTGCGTTCGATGCCACCAGAAAGACGACATTCATGAGGGCGAGTTGGGAACACGATGCGAGATCTGTCACAGCGAGGCCGGGTTTAAGGTGATTAAAAGACTGCCGTTGGGGACGAGTTACTTCGGTCGCAAAGATCACAAAGGGTTGATGAAAACGCAGGAAAAAGGGCCGGTCATTACTTGGGAAACTGTTCCGGATTCCTTACGCATCGTCCGGATACCGTAGCGGTTATTTCATGGTGGGGGAATCCGGCCTTCGTCCATGTCGATCAGATCAAACAGGCTCAGCGTAGCCGGATCGATCCGGGCGGCCAATTCCTTGTAAGTCTCCCTTCGCCATCGGGCTGTTTCCGGATTCGGCCGATAGGACTCGATCTCCGCGATCCATTGCCGCTTCTCGCCCTCAGTATGGGGCTTTGCATGTCGCTCGACCCAGGCAAAGATCTCGACGTCCGTCTTCGAGGTCAGGATTGCACGACGCAACGCCTCCGCATTCAGCCCGGTAAACGTAAGCAAGCGTCCGTCCAGAGTCAATCCCGGTTTGAGGAGATTGCCGACATATTCCGGCGGGAGTTTTCCTTGCGCGTGCAGCCGGACCTTGTCGATCAATCGCGGAAGAAAAACATACCCGCCCAGCATTTCGCGCGGGGATCGGAGGGGAATCGGTGGATTCATCTTAGGGCACCTGATTTAAAAGATTGTATGGTTTTCGTAGGGGTGACTCGATGGGTCGCCCTGTTTGTTTGGTCAGGGAGAGGGCGAGGCACCCCCCCGCCCCTACGAATATTTAACGAATTATTTTGCCGACAGCATCTCGATCAATTTCGGAATGGTAACGAAAAGATCGCCGACGATCGGATGGACGACGGGTGCCGGGCGGGTTTCGTTGAGTTTCATGAGCGGGGCCTGGGGGTCTTTGTTGAAGGCGAAGATCACGGCGCGGTCGCCGATGTAGTCCATGTGCTGTGGCGCCCCGGAAATGCCCAGCGCGAGAATCAATTTCGGATTCACCCTCGCCCCGGTCTGGCCGATCTGGTGCGAAAGCGGGAGGAGTTTAAGATCTTGGGTCACTTTGCGCGTCGCGCCGAGATGAACCGTCAGGCCCAAATGTTCCATAGCCTCCTTGAGCCGGCCCACGAGATGAAATCCTTCCTGATTCCGGACGCCGTATCCGATGTCGATAATCACCTCGGCCGAGGCCAGGTCATCCAGGGAAAGCGGAGGCACGGATTCGAAGCGGTCGGGATTGACAGCGATTGTTTTTACCTCCGCCTTCCCGGCCGCGAATCGGGCCGAGGGTTCGCCCGACGGAAAATCGGCGGTCGGGGAGACCGTCATAAGCAAATGGGGGGTCTGCGAAAGGACCGGGTTGACGGATCGCCGCAATTTCCCCCCGTAGGCCGGTTTAAAAAGCGAGAGGCCCTCGCGTCGGTCGATCTCGGTCACCTCGGTGAAAAGCAGGGAGCCTTTGCCGTTGATACGTCCCGACAAATGCGCAAGGGCATCGGACCAGTGCGGGCCGCAGACGATCCGGATATTCGGGACAACGCTTGAAAAGTTTTCAAGCCATTCCATCCGGCCGGATTCAGTCAACAGACCTTCGGGAGCCGGAATGCAGACCGTCCCGGTCAAGCCGCGGGCCTGTGCCAGGCCGCTCAGCTGCGGCCAGGTCTCCTCCGGCCCCAATACCGCGGCATAGCTGTTCAGTTCCAGAGACCGTCCCAGGAAATTGGCCGCGCCCAGCAGGGCCGGAATCATCTTGCGTTGCTGCGCTTCAATAATTGTCCAGACCGCCGGTCCGGTCGGAAGGGGCATAGAATCGATCCTCGATCGATAGGGCTCGGCCTCCATCGCCCGGACTCCGACCCGATAGGCGTCAAGGTACTCGGCCACCCCGCCCAGCTCACGGATCGTTTCGCTTTTGCGGACGACCGTACGGGCGGGGGATAATCGTTCGGGGACCACCTTCTCCTGAACCGATAAGCGCCGGATGGGGGCCAGCCTCCCCTCGATCAATCGGTTGATCTCCATGGGACGGGGGGCGTCGGATCCTTCCCAAGCCAGGACCAAGGGCTCCGTCGGAAGCACCTTGATCTTCGAGTCATCCGCGCCCGACCGGACCGCAAGCCCGCGGCCCTCCTCCACGATCTCCATGGAAGAGGCCCTCCCAAAATGGCGCGACAGGGCACCGGCCACGAAAGGCCCGAGGGCCTCGGCGCCGTCTTCCGAGGCGGACCCGGTCAGAATCAGGTCGTACTTTCCGGATTTTTCAAGAAGGGTAATCGCCTCGATCCAAGCGGAGCCGTCGGCCGTCGCGGATGCGTCGATGCGGTAGGCCGCGTCGGCCCCGTACCCCAGGGCCCAGCGGAGCTGGGGTTCGGCTTCGGGTCCCCCGGACAATGCGATATGAACCGTCTTGGATGAGCCGCCGGTCTTTTTTAAGCCGGTCGCCATGCGGACCGCGGCTTCGTCGGAGGGGTTTAAACGCCAAACGATTTCGGACAGGTGTCCTTCTCTGAGCCGCGGGGTGGGAGCGATATCGGCCACCCGTCGGAGCAGACAGAGAATCCGAAGCGGTCGTTCCAGTCGGCCCTCCGGCCTTGGTTCGGCCGTCGGTTTCTTCCCCATCCGCTCCAGAGCGACATCGGCCGCGATCGCCTCCGGGGCGTAGAGGCCCTTCGCCGGTCGCTCCGCCTCCCGACGATAACGTCGATCGAGCCGTTCCAGCCGTCGTTCGGTTCGCCATACGGCCCGTTCGCCCAGCATCAGAAGAGGGTCGGTATAGGCCTCTCCCAGCTTATCGCGATTGTCTTTCAGCCAACCGATGCGATAAGTCAGACAGTCCAGACGAAAGATCTCGCCGGCCATATCGGCCAACAGGAAAAAGGTGGGCTGAAGCACCGCGTCCATCCAGACGGTGTCGCCCAAAGGTTCCGCGGCGGCCGCGACATGTCCGCGAAGCAGTTCTTTCCAGAAGGCCAGGCGGGACGGAGGCTCCGAATTCTCCGGAAACGGGATCGGCTTCCATTCCTTCGACAGGGCGACGAGATCTTTCAGGATGAGGAAGCGCTGAACCTCGTTCGTGCCTTCATAGATATTCAGGATCCGGGAGTCGCGCCGGAGCTTTTCTACGCGGTATCGTTCGGTGACGCCGACGGGGCCGTAGGCCTCCTCGATCAACGTCATCACTTCGTGCAGATCCTCCGAGCAGACATACTTGGCGATCGCCGATTCCATCCGGACCGATTCGGTCGTATGACGATCAAAGAGGCCGACCAGGTGAAAGGTCATCGAATCCGATCCGAACAGGATGGCCGCGGCTTCTCCCAGGAGCCGATCGCGCCGCGGGGTCGAGGGAACCTGCTCGATGGCGTCGAGGAGAAGCTTTCGCATCAGCGTGATCGAGGCGACGGCCAGTCCGCAGCGGCCGACATTGAGCGTCTCGAGCGCGTTGACCTGACCGTGGCCTTCATAGCCGATGATACATTCCTTGGGAACTCGGACCTGGTCGATCGCGATCTCGTTCGTGGGCGAGCCTCGTTGGCCCATCTTCCGCTCATCGGCCCCGACCTTCAATCCCTCGGCATGGCGGTCCACCATGAAGCCCGTCACCCCTTCCGGTGACTGGGCGTAGAGACAGTACTGCGTGGCCACGCGACCGTTGGTGATCCACATCTTGGCGCCGTTTAATTCGTAGAAATCGTAGACCGGTTTTCCGTCTCGGACCCGGATCTGGGCGATGTCATGAAAATATATTTTTTGGCCACGAAAAACATAATAGCGCAGGCCCTCATCCGTGTCATAGTTGTACTCGTCGCATCGGATCGGAACGCCCTCTCCCGTGGGAAGCTCGTAAACCATTCCCGACGGACCGGACCGGTCGTCGAAGCGGACCCGGTCGGCGTCGATGATGTAACGCAGCGAAGGATGATTTGGGGTTTCATCATTCGTCAAGCTGAAACGATAGCGCCCATCCTCGAGAGAGGTCAGGGGGCGGCTCATCGGACGGGCCGTGGTCTTCACCCCGCCGGTGTCGGAGCCGGCCGTCGGCTCGGTCAAGGCAAAGGCGCTGATTCCTCCGTGCCCGAGTTTCTTTAAGAAAAATTGATGGGCCCGTTCGCGTCGCGGCAATTCGTCCACCGCCAGCCGGATGGTCGGCGCCAGGATGTCAAACAGGGGTTTGGCCTCCGCCAGACCCCGGCGGAATCCTTCCAGGTCCCGGCGTTGACCCGCGATGGCGGCGGCGTAAAAAGTCTTAAGAAAATTCGCCGCCAGGTATTTCACCACGCGGGTGTGGCGGATCCGCGAATCGACGAGGGACATCAATTCCGTGAACCCCTTTTTCAGACGGGCGGGGTCCGGCCGTTTCATTCCGGCGATCAGCCGGTCCAAGCGATCCCCGATCTCTCCGAGCTGTTGCGGATCGCGGGCCAGCGGTTCCAGCTCCTGGACCGCAAGCGGCAGCTCCTTTTCCAGTCCGAGGAGCATCGGCGTCGTTCCGATGCTGGTGCTGGCCATGATCACAAGCAACAAACCGGCGTCGCCGAAACGGCCGGCCGCCGTCGTCAGGATATAATATTCCGCCTTCCACCAGCCGCCGCCGTCCAGCTCCGAGGGAATGACCGTTGAAAAATATCCGTTCTTCTTGAACCCTTCGAGCGTGCCGTCCGGTATTCCGTGGATTTTCTCCACATATCTTTCGATATGCATTCCATCGAAACTCTTCGTCCAGATATGCTCGAGGAACCAGTCGGTGCAGCCCTGCCATCGATCGCGAAGCGAGGGATCGTGCAATTGGACTTCGGGAACGAAGCGGACCGAGGGATCAAGGGGCGCGAGCAAATACTGACCGGATTGATAAGGCTGGGATGATCCGGCGGACGAAGGATTGCAGATCGCCTCGTATGACATTGGCAGTTCCACCCGCTCGGCCGCGGGCCTTTCCGGAAAAACCGCGATGGGCAGGAGGGGAGAGTCTCGCCGCCGGAACTCCATCGCGTCCACGGCCTGTTCGGCCAGATGGATCACGACCGCGCTCGAGGCCGCCTCTCCTTCGACCGGAAGCGCCTGCTCGAGTTTCTGCTGCACCTGGCACAGAACCCGGTGCGCCCCCAACAGCAATGCGCCCGCCTCGCCGGAGAGGGCCGGATCGCATTCGGAGGAGAGCCCCATCCAGCGCTTAGTCGTTTCATCCCATCGTGTCGCCGTGTCGGCCAAGGGGCCCTTTCGAACTTCATTCCACAGACGGTTCCTTGAGGCGACCGCGGATTCAAGGGCGTCGCGATTTTCCTGAAGGCGGCGCATCAGGCGTTCCGCGGCGCCGAAGCCCGCGGGCAGAAACCGAAACAATGCGCTGTCCCGGTAGGCGCGGGACAGAAGATCGTCCTCGGAATAGGCAAACCCTCCGAAGACCTGGCCGGCGTCGTATCCCATTTGTCCCGCCTGGGGCCCGAAGGCCAGGGTCGCGACCGTCGCGCAGAGGTCCGGCCATCCCGGGAAATGCTCCGGCGGGCCGGGATCGATGCCCTCCTCCAAAAGCACGGTGAGGAGGAGGTGCCAGGCTTCGATGCGTGCGATCATGGCCTTGACCGCGCCCAGCTTGGCGATTCCGTCCCTGCCCTGCGTGTCCCGCATCTGGTGGGCGAACTGCACGCGGCCATCCGCATGCTCCTTGACGCGACGGGCCAGGTAATCCGCCGTTCCAAGGGCGACGGCGGCATAATCCGTCCCGAAGCGCCGACCGTCGCCGACGGGAAGCGCCGGTCCATGAGCCTTGACAGCCTTGAATTCCAATCGATGAAGTCCGGCCGATCGGAACCCGACGGCCGGCGTCGGGGTCGTTTTAAGCCCCGGCTGTCCAAGGGGAACCTGCCAGGCTTCGTTATCACAAACGATCAACAGCCCCTTGGATAGGGAGAGCGGGACAAGTTCGACGACCCCATCGATGATGGGACCCTCCTTTGCGTTTTGGATCGATAGGACCTGAGCGTCTATGGCGCACAAATCCCCGCGGAGAGGCTGCCCCGTTTGCCTGAGAATCGTCAAGGCCTCGGTGTGGCCGGCGGCCAGCAGTCCCAAGGCCGGACTCGTGGACGAGAGAGCTCGAATCAAAGATGTCGGTCGATCGGCATATTCCATGAAAAGATAATGAAGCCGTTCGCGGGCATCCGATGGGATCGGGGAATTTTCCCACTCTTTCACGATGCGGTCCGGAAACAGCGCCGCGATCCGATCGCCAAGATTCGGTTCGGGAGGCCTTCGGTCCCGGTCTCCCATCATTCCATCGGAAGGCGGAAGGATGGCATCCACCGCTTCGATCATCGGACGGACAACCTCCTCCCGAATTCGGCGGGCCGCCGATAAGGCATGGAACTCCTGCCCGGCGGACAACTGAAGTTCGAGATCCTTTCCGTCCTCCTGGAGAATCTGATGCCATTCCATCCTGATCCGATCCGAAAATCCGGAGACCGAAAACGCCTCGGTTATTTTTTCGGATGAGAGCAGGGATGCAAGCGCGCCCATCCGCTGGGTCGTCATCCCCCCAATTTTTCTGGGCCATTCGCGTCGGGTCGCATCGGCGGAGGCGGGGATGTGTTCCACGGCGGTCTCAAACGCGCAAACGGCCCGGAAAACGGATGCGAGCGAATCGGAGAGGGCGGCAAGAATTTCTCGATGCGGGCCTTGTATGGAAACCCCCGGCTTGGGATCGGGTCTGGGTCCCGATTCTTCGCGCGGGGGGCGTGGGGGGCTCGATGGAGGTTTTTGACCCAATAGAATCTGAATGGATTCCGAGTCGGGCCTGTAGATCAGGCGATGATCGGTGTGCCGTCCCCAGCGCACTTGATCCCCCGCGGCATGCCAGCACGATTCGCATTTGATGCAATTTTCATAATTGACCATTACCACGCCGCGTCCGACCAGGGGCGGATCGTACTGGTAGACCCGTGCCGGGCAGACCGACCAGAGGGAGGATTGGGCCAGGTCTCCGTGATGCGCGAGCTCCTCCGGCCAGAGGACGCGGATGTGGGAACGGTGTCCCAGACGGTAGGAATTGGTGGCCAGTTTCGCCTCGAACGAATCGACCGTCTTGGCCTGATCCAGGTCCCTCAGCGTTTGTTGGGTATGAAGGTAATCCGTTACGGGTCCGCCCAAAACCTTCTCGACCGGCTGTCGGAACAGGTAGTACCGGATGAAGTCGAATAAAACAGACACCAAAGCCAGAGTCGCGAGGAACAGAACGAAGACCGGGAGGGTGATTCCATCGGTAATTTTCAATCGTTCGAGAACGCTGCGGGAGGCCTCGCGGAACTTCTCGGATAAAGGCCTGCCGTCGTTGGCGTAGACGATCTTCATCCCCTCGGCCAACCCGGGCAACAATCTCGTCAGCACAGGACGGAGCGGCCAGGGAAATTTTTGAATATCCACCGCCGGCCGGTCCAGGATTTCGATCCGGAATTGAAAGCCGGGGTGCGCCTTCAATCCCGGTCTGAAAAGAGCGGCCGTCCATCGACCCAGCAGATAAGGTTTCAGGCTGGCGGAAAGCGCCGACTTGAGTCCCGATGCCCGGATCATATGCGCGGCGTCTCCGAAAACTTCCCGAAGCGTCCGGATCGACAGGTGGCCTCGCAGGAAACGGGCGGCCTGCCATAAGCGGGCATTCGGCTGGGTCAGAAAATGGACCAGTCCGCAGGCCAGGTCGGCCGATCGTCCGAAAAAGGTCCGGCTGTTTTCGAGATATTCGGGCCAAGACGACAAGAACGCGGCATTTTGACCGTAGACGCTGGCCTGCAAAGGCTCGAGATAACTCTGCCGAAGGCGGTCTGCCGTGATTGATTGACCGTCATGGAGAAGTCCGCGAACGGCACGGGCGAATAACAGACCGCTGGCCGAGGAAGGACCTGTGAAATTCGGATAGGGGAGATCGATCCCCAAGCCGGCTGCGGCGCCGCCGACGGCAAGGCCGTCTTCGACAAGCAGCGGTTGTTCTCTTAAGCCGCCGCTGCGAATCAGCTTGGTTCCGTAGGCCGATAAAGCGGCGTCCTTTAGAAGCGGCTTAAAATGGGGGAGGCCGCGTAGCCATTCAAGCAGGCGGCTGTGGTCGCCGCGATAAGCTTCTTTTAAGTTTTCAAGCGGTACCACGTAACCGAACGAAAGGCTGTCCCGATTGGTGTAGAGAAAGGCGCCGATGTTCAGATGAGCCGTCTGTCCGCCCATCTGCCCGTTCCGAATCAGGTATTCATGGGCACAGCCTTCTCCCGGGGAGAGATGGAAGCGCTCGTCAATTACGGTCGGCGGAAGGCTGAGAACCGCCTTAACTCCTTGCATGAAGTGGGGCTCGCTAACGCGCTCCAACCGTTCACGCCGGATGAGATGGGACGCATCGCCTTCGGCGATAAAGGTTACGTCGGCATAAACCGGCCCGTGTTCGGTTTCGACGCCGACCACGCGACCGCCCCTTCGGATCAGGGAGGTGACGGTCGTTTGCGGCAGCAGCATCGCTCCCTGGGTCTGGACCTTGTCGGCCCAGTAAGGATCGTAAACGGGACGAAGAACCGTGTAACAATGACGGAAGGTATCTTGGTTTTGATAGGAAAGACCGACCAGATCCAGCCCGTTGTGCAGGAATATTCCCCTACGCACCAACCGGCGTTCGTAAGGGGCGGCCGTGACGGCGGCCTCTCCGAATGCATCCGGTTCCGCCAGGTTTTCCGCGAAATAAACGCAACCGGACCAGTTTTCGGCGCCGGCATAAACCCCGGCTTCCAATACAAGAACGGACAGTCCGGCCCGGGCCAGTGTCACGGCAGCCGAGGCGCCGGCGGGTCCGCAGCCGATGACGATCACATCAAAACGGAAGCGTTTCATGGATCCTTTCAAGGAAAAATGAATAAAAGGGTCTGGACGGATTCTTCCATGATCGAATGGATAAAGACATTCTTTTATCATATCATAGGCTATTTCAACCTGTAAAATTTCTGCAAAAAAAAAGCCCCGTTCAATAGAAATTGAACGGGGCTTTTTGGGAATAGACCGATTTATTCCGAATCTGTTTTGAGAACCACGTAAAAGGCGCGGTCTTCACGGATGATACGGATCAAAACGCTTTCCCCTTTTTTCACCTTTCCAATGGCATTCCGGAAGTCGTCCGAATTCTCCACCTTGTTCCGGTTCACCTCTTTGATGAGATCCCCTTCCTTGATGCCTTCCGAGTCGGCCGAGCTGCCGGGCTCGACCTTTGTTACCAATACGCCTTTTTCGTCCTTGAGCTTGAAACGATCGGCCAGGTCCGGCGTCAGGTCCTGGACGTTCAAGCCCAGTACCATTTCGGGCTGTTGCTTCGGAATCGAGGCCGTAACCGCTTCTTCTTTCCGCTCGCCCAGTTTGACGGTCAGGTTCTTACGTTGGCCGTCCCGGATGATTTCAAACGCCGCATCTTTTCCAGGCGGGAAGGATGCGATTATGCGGGACAGGGTCTGGGGGGTGTCCACCGTTTTTCCATCCAGCTTGAGAATGATATCGCCCGGCTGCATTCCCGCCTTCGAAGCGGGATCGCCTTCGAATACCTCGTTCACCAGAACGCCTTCATCCTCCTTGACATTGAACTTGGACGCGAGATCGGAGGTCACCGGTTGGATTCCCACCCCCAACCAGCCCCGCACCACGTGCCCTTTGGAGATCAGCTGATTCATCACATTCTGGACCATGCTGGAAGGAATGGCAAATCCGATGCCCTGTGCAAAGTTAATGATGGCGGTATTGATTCCGATGACTTCACCATCCAGATTGAACAATGGACCGCCGCTGTTCCCGGGGTTGATCGAGGCGTCGGTCTGAATAAAATCCTCATATCGGGAAAGGTTGACATTTTCGCGTCCGAGGGCGCTTACCACCCCAAGCGTTACCGTGCGATCCAGGCCGAATGGGTTGCCGACCGCCATAACCCACTGTCCCACCCGAACCGTGCTGGAGTCCCCCATCTTAACGAAGGGAAGATCATGGTCGGACTCCACTTTGACGACGGCGACATCCGTGTCCGGATCTTTACCGATCACTTTTCCGGTAAAATGACTCTTATCCGAAAGACGAACCTCCACTTCAGAAGCATCGCCAACCACGTGATTGTTCGTGACGATGTATCCTTTTTTATCGATGATCACCCCCGAACCGGATCCGGAACTCTCCGGAGGACGGTCTCCACGGGGTGAATCGCCCTGTTTGGGTGTGGGATGTGTGGCCGGAGAAATATTCACCACCGCCGGTTTGACGCGCTCCGCAAGATCCACGAATACATTTTCCATCTCTTGGAGCATCTTCATTCCGTTGCTGTCTTTGGCCTGGGCCGGCATGGATTGAGTCATAACCCATAAAGCCGACAGGCCCGCGATGATACCCACGGAAATCAAACGACGTCCTGAAGCCTTCATACTACTACCCATTATGAATCCTCCTCACCTGAAATAATAATTTTGCGCCTTCTGTTTTCAGTTTAACAAATGGTCCAGCAAAATACAAGCCGGATGGCTTACGGGGTCGGATATGATCCGAAAGAATTTAACCGTGAACCTCTGAACCTTTCAATTTCACGAATATTTCACTGCACATTTTTTATGCAATGTGTGCAAAGCCGCTCTGTTCAAGCCCTCAAGGGGTATATTAACAGGGTTAACCACAACTTTTCCACAAATTTTGTGGAAAGCCAAAATCGATCGTCGATCCTCGCGGCATTTAAAATCGCCCCAGGACTTGAATGATTTGTTGCGGAGGACCAAGCAATGTCAATCGATCGCCTCGTTGGAGCAACACGCCATCATGCGGTTGAATAAATTTCCCATGGCGTTGAATCGCGATCACCAGAACGCCTTGAGGAAGCGCCAGGGATTGCAGGGTCGGGGAGGGCGGATTTAAATTAAATGGAAGAACGAGGGAATCAAGCGTCATGCCGTTTCGATAAACCGACTCGACAAACTCCGCCCATTTTGTCGAGACGTTTTCTTCCTGTAGGTCATATCGTCTCCGCTCCATGAACTTGAGCTGGCCTTGAAGACGGTTGAAATCCGAAAGACAAGTTTGAGAAACGGCATGGGCGAGGATTGCCTCCGTGTTTTTTTCACGGAACTCATATAAAAACCGTCCCATATGTTCGAAGACCGCGTCCAATGCTTGTTCCTGTTCGTGGATCTGGAAAGATAAACGCAGGGTCTCAATCTGGCGGGAGGTCTGTTCGGCGGTCGACACGACCAACTTTTCGATGGCGGTCCAGGCCAGGCCGATTTCTCGACGGAAACGCTGGGTCAGCTTCATTAGAAAACCCAGCCCTGCAACACAGTGGCACCCGAAGTGAAGAGACTGATTACCGTGAGGAGTCCGATTTGATTTTTTAGGTAATGGATCAGATCGGTGAGTCGCCGTGGTCGGGAGCGATTGTCTCTTTCGGGTTCCACCTTCGTCATTCTTCGGTCGGCCTTGCGGCGGTTTTCGATCGAAACGTATCGATCGGCGCAGGCCGGTTCGACGATTTCATTCATCGTGACGCTCAATAATAACTCGGGCAAGGGGACAGGGAATTGTTGATTCTGTTCTACGCGCCACAACAGATAGCGTAGACAGTTGGAAATGAACTCTTCATATTCCGAAACCCAATCCGGATGGAAGTATTCCAGTACGATCAAAAATTCATCGAGCCGTATTTGTAAAAGTTTGGCAACGGTAGGCCAGTCCTTCATTTCAAGACGCGATTGATTGTCACAGAGCCGCTTGATGGATTGGGCGCTCGGATATCGTAAAGAGCTTGCAAGCTGGTCCGGAGACAATTTAGCCGCGGCCATCTGACTTGATAGCCATTGACCGAAAGTTTTAAAACCAACCTGTTTCATTTCAGTTCCGCTCTTTCGATCTTAATAATGTCTGATAATGTATATTATGTAAACTATAATCTACGGGTTCCCATCAGTCTTTAATGTAAATGAAGAGGCGTCGCTTTGCATTTCATACCCTATTTCCGTTGTTACTCCCCGTAGCGGCGATTTCTCGGAAATATAACCTTCATGTGACAGGACATCGAGAGATTTGGGAAGCTGAGCGTTCCGGTAATGGTAAACCAGGATGGTGTTGGCAATCCCTTGCATGCGGTTTTCCAAACCCATGTTTCTGTACAAGCCAACAAAATCTTCAGTCTCCTTCGCCCTTTGCATTATCTGCCATCCTCCAGCGACCATGATGAGAATACAGATAAATATTATCAAACCACTCAGCAACTGCCGACTGGAAAGCCATGAAATCCGTACCTTGCTGGGTGTGGTTGTGCCTATTTCTTTTTTGGGGGCGTCCGTTTTGTATTTCTGAACGATCAGCCCAGCCGTCAGCAAATTGCTTAAGGCCTTGCAGGTTTCAAATTCTCCCATATTGGTGATATCGATCAAACCCCTGACATTCTGTTGACCGTCGATCAGGTTATAAATGTTCATCTCTTCTTGTGTAATTTGAATTTCCTTATCCGTTTTCTTTTCGGCGAATATATCAGCGGTCGGATCTTCTTCAGAGTTTGCAACCCTTAAGGTGTCGGTGATCTCTCCGCTTTTCTCAAAAACAATCTCCAGGTTGGGAATTTTTTTCTCGATGAAGGGCCACTCGTCAATTCTCCGAACCCCTTCCATTATGAGAAATTCGGTATTGACAGGAAGCCAGTAATCCCGTTCAATCGAGATCATCTCCGAAGGTTCAAAACTGTAGCGTCCTTCTTTCCATTTGAACAAACTTAATACGGCTTCTCTGACATGAATTCCCAAGGCTTTGACCAAATCTTCTTTTTGTATGGCCCCCATTCCTATGAGGATTTCACCAATTTTATCTTTAGAATTCTGTTGATTAGATAAAGCTTGTTTAAGTTGATCCTCGGTGATCTTGTTGGAGCGGGCCAATATTTGTCCGATCTTATTCGGACCTTCCAGGTTAGAAGACTCCGCCTTGACGACACATCCGTTTTCAAACAGGACCTTCGCCTCCATTGAGGCGTTTTTCATCGTCAGAGTCCCCGTTTTCTTCTGGTGGTAGATCAGTTGAAAGATATCGGCCAAGCCAAAATCTTTGAGGGAGCCTTCTAATGCCATCTTGGGTTCCTTCGCTTATGCGTTGTCATACGAGACCTTTAAAATGTCGTGAAGCACCCACCCATATAAGACCACGAGCACCAGCAGGATCAGGGACAAGCCGACAATGCCAAAGATTTCCCCATGCTCAAACGGAGCATGGAGAAATCCGTTCCTGAAAAAGAAGGCAAACAGGATGCCGATGAAAACCGTCAAAAAAATAAAACCCTTCAACTCTTGTCCGAAGTAAAAATGCCCGGCCCCCGGGAACAGAATCGAGATCCAGCGGGCCGTCCTGAAAATCCAGCGCCGCCGTGTCTTGATTTGACGGAGATCTGATTTTCTTTTGACGTTCTTGAAGTTCCTCCAACAGGTCGAACAGGTTTTATGATCCAGAATCCTGCGCTGGCAATGAAAACAAATGGGACGTCCGCAAAGCGCGCAGGGGGCGGCCGTGAATTTACGCGACAAGGCCAGGTGGCTGACGATCACACCTCCCGCAAGGAAGAGCGCAAAGTAGGGCGATTTTCCGAGCGGGAGAGGCCACAGGATCATGTCAAAAAGCGCATTGGAAGCGGTGTCCTTTGAAGGCGAGCCGGTGAATGCAATTTTCCACAAAATCGTTTTCGATATAAGCTCGTCCACCGGACCCGAACCTGTATAGGACCTGATCAAGGAAGGATTAATCCGCTGGGCCGTCTCATTTTCCTGTTCGGCATCGTTAAACCGGAGCAGCTCACGATAAACCAGGCCGAGGTTATAGTGACTGGCCGCATCCTTCGAGTTCTTGCCGAGAGCAAGCTTGTAAGAGGCCATCGCTTCCTCGTTGCGCTGCATGAGAAAGTAGACGTTTCCCAGGTTGTTCAGGATGATCGAGCGGTCCGGTTCGAGTTTTAGCAACTGCTGATACCCTTCCAACGCCTCGGCATAGTTGCCCTCCCGCTTTTTTTGCAAGGCCAGTGAGAAAAGGACCGGCCAATTCTTATCGTATCCCCCCCGCTCCCCTATCCGAACGGCCGAACCGGTTGCGGACGCATCACCCCGAATGACCTGGGACAGTAATCGTAATTCGGGAGACTCATCCGCCGTAAACCAGGAAAGCGTTGGAGGCAGCCAAAATACCGAAAGGCTCAGGGCCACCCCGAGTGCGAGCGAGATGAGACGCTCGACACCCGTCATAAACCTCCAAATCAAACAGAGACCGACCAGGAAGAGAAACCCCGGGCCCGTACCGATGAGCAAGGGTGTGAATAGAAGGGTCACCACCACGGCCCATATGGCCGGGCGATTTAAAACGGTCCCGATCCCTTCATGAAGACCGTGAACCAGAAGCGGTAGGTAGCGGATGAGCAGGAAGGCGAAAAAGACCATATAGCTGCCGAGGAGCCCAACCAACAAGACCAGGACCAAACGGCCGAGGAAATAAAATGAAAACCAGAAATCCTGTGCCGCGGCGGATAGTCCCCTTAGGTAGTTTCTTAGGGCCGAGTAAGGTGAAAAAGGATGTTGATCGAACAGCGCCTCGGCTAAAAAGAAAGCGCTGTTCGGGTCATCGGGTGACCATTTTCTTGCCGTTTCCCCCAGCTCGACCGCTTCGTCAACGTTCCCTTTTGAAAGCGCCTCCTCCCCTTCTTGGATCATCACCGCGGCCAGAAGGTCAAATCCCCGGATCCCTTGATGGGCGGCCTGTTTCCGGATTTGATTTAATGTATCGGCGGCTTCCTTTATTTGTCCCGATGCCCTCTGCATTCTATATTCCGACCAAGCCGTCTCGGCCCACGGAGGAAATTGTTGGGTTGGAAACGAAAGGACCGAAGTCGCTTCCGCGGGCTGGACCGGGAAGGATAAAATCACGCCCGTGAGGACCGTCAAGGCCGCTTGGGATAAAATCATCTGTCCGAATTTTTTCATGCCCGACCGATTTTGGGTTCAGTTCCCGAACGCAGACGCTGAATGTTGGCCGTGTGCCGAATTAAGATGAGCCCGGTTAAGAACAACGAAAAGAGGAGCATAAGGCGAGCGGGACGAAAAAATAAGGCGACGAACGGCAATAACCCGAAGGCCACGATCGCTCCCAAAGAAGAGTACCGTGAGATCAGGACCGTCGCGCCCCAGATGACGGTCGTCAACCAACCCAGCAAGGGATGAATTCCGTACAGAACCCCCAAGCCGGTAGCGACCCCTTTTCCGCCTTTGAATCCCAGGAAGACCGGATAATTATGACCCAACACCGCCGCCAAGCCGGCCAGCCAATCGCCGGTCTCCCCCACGGATAGCCATTGGGCAAACCGAACCGCCAGATAACCTTTTCCCAGATCTCCCACCAGTGTCAGTGCGGCCGGCGCCCGACCGGCCGTCCTGAGGACGTTGGTAAAACCGATATTCCGGCTACCGTGGCCACGCGGATCGACCCGGGCCATCCAACGCGAAAAGATCACTCCGAACGGGATGGATCCGGCCAGATATCCGATGACGGTCACGATGGCGAGGGCGGGATTCAGGTTCATTTGATCTCTATCGGATCAATCTGGGTTAAAAATTTTATGAAATACTGTATCCCGGAGAGAATCGCCAAGATCATTGAAATCCAGAGCAAAAAGGTTCCCCATGCATGAAAGTTGATAAAACCGATCTTGTATTCGAGAATCAGGAGCCCGATGGAAACGGTCTGAATGGCCATTTTGTATTTTCCGGCCTCATCGGCCCCGATCACGATGCCGGAGGAGGAGGCGATCGCCCGAAGACCGGTCACGGCCAATTCGCGACCGATGATCACGATCGCGATCCAGGAAGAGACGCGGTGGAAATCCACCAACATAATCAGCGCGGCCAGAACCAGGAATTTATCCGCGATCGGGTCCAGAAATTTTCCGAGCTTTGTGATCTGCTTCCAACGCCGTGCCAAGTAGCCGTCCATCAGGTCCGTCAGGGAGGCGATTATAAATATAATGGCGGCGGCCAGTGAGCGCGGCTGGGTGGGGGTGAGAAAAACCAGGATAAAAACGGGAATCAGAAAGATTCGCAACAGCGTGATCAAATTGGGGAGGTTCATGGGCTCATTCCTCCGGCAAGGACCCGCCAGAAAGGCTTGCCGCCGTTTTCCATCGGCGATGCATCCAGATCCATTGCTCGGGCGTCCTGCGGATTTGCTCTTCGATCATCCTTGTGAACCCGGCGGTTTGATCCCGAATGTCCCGCTCGATGTCTCCGGTTCGAGGAAGGGGCAGCGGACCGTGGAGGATGATCCGGTGACGTTCGCGGCCCTCTCTTACGATGAATCCGACCACCACGGAAGCGCCGGTGCGATAGGCCAGGCTCGCAGGCCCGGTCGGGGTAAAGGCTTCCCGGTGAAAAAAAGGGACGAATACACCGTCCGCTTTGGTGTCCTGATCGATGAGCAGGCCGACCACGCCCCCGCGCCGAAGCATCGCGATCATACGCTTCAGGGCGCTCGGGCTGTCCCGAACCAGTGTTTCGATTCCGTGGGCCGCTCGAAGACCGATCATGACCTTCTCCACACGGCGATCATAAATCGGCGCGGCCACCACCGCCAAGGGATAGCGCATGGCCACTGCCCCTCCCAAAAGTTCCCAGTTCCCGATATGAGCCGTAACAAAAAGTACGCCTCGACCGTCGTCGGCGGCGGCTTTGAGACCCTCCTCTCCTTCAAACGTTACAAGCCGGTCCAGCTCATCCCGTGTCAGCCGGTCCAGGGTTAAAACTTCAAAAAAAGTCCGTCCCAAGTTTCGAAAACATTCGAGAGCGATGCGTTGTCTGTCTTCGGGTGAACGCTCCCCGCCCAACGCCATCTGAAGATGGTAAAGCGTCTTTCGGCGCTCTTTAACGAGGAGAAAAAATGCCGCCGTTCCCAGTCCCCCGGCCATCGAAAGGCCTAAGTTCCGGGGAATCCACCGCGAGATGAAACGGAATCCCAAAAGCCCGGCCCAGAGAAAAAAGCGTAGGAGCCTTTGTGCCTGTCTACCGAACCGTGTCCGGGCCATCGTTTACAAAATGTTGTGTCCGCGGCAACACCCTCCGCGACCTTGAGCCGTTCAGGATCGACGTCGAGGCTGGCGCGAAAACAGAAGAAGATCGGTCACTTCACGGACGGCGCCGGCTCCGCCCGCCTTCTGGGTCACCCAATCCACCCGGCCCTTCACATCCGGATGGGCGTTCGGAACGGCCACCGAGAGCCCGGCCCGTTTCAGGATCGGAAGATCGATCACGTCGTCGCCGATATAGGCCATCTGAAAATCCTTCAGGTCGTATTTGCGGAGGAGTTCATCGTAGACCTTGATCTTGTCCAACACCCTTTGGTGGACTTCCGCAATCCCCAGTTCCTGGGCGCGAAAGTCCACGATCGTCGATTGCCGGCCCGTGATAATTCCGACCCGCACCCCGGCTTTCCGGAGCATATGGATGCCGGAGCCGTCGTAGATGTTGAAGGCCTTCGTTTCCCGTCCATCCGCATCGATGTAAATCGTTCCGTCCGTCATGACGCCGTCCACGTCGAGCAGGAGGAATTCAACCCGACGGGCTTTCTCAAGAATCGCTTTAGGATGCTTCACGATCGTCCTGTTCTACCTTTGAAATTAAACCACGCCCGACTTTAAAAGATCGTGCAGATGGACCACTCCGATGACCTTGCGTTGCGCGCCCACCACCACCAGGGACGTGATCGAATATTGTTCCATGACCTGAACCGCCTTGGCCGCCAAGGCGTTGGGCCCGATCACCTTGGGATTTCGCGTCATCACGTCGGCCGCCTTGAGGCGCATGGGGGCCCGTTCACGCTCGAGCAAGCGCCGGAGATCTCCGTCGGTCACCACCCCTGAAAGCGTTCCCCGCGGGCTGACAACCGTGGTCATTCCCATTTTTTTCGAGGTCATTTCCACGATGACATCCTTCAAGGGGGTCTTCTCGGTCACCCGAGGAAGGGCGGGGCCGTGGTGCCAGACATCCGACACTTTCAGGAGGAGTTTCTTTCCAAGACTGCCGCCCGGATGAGAATAGGCGAAATCTTCATCCTTGAATCCCCGTTTTTCCAAGAGCGCCACGGAGAGGGCGTCCCCCATCGCCAAGGTGGCCGTCGTGCTGGCGGTCGGGACGAGTCCCAGCGGGCCGGCTTCCTCCTTCACGCCGACATCGATGACCGTATCGCTGTTCATGGCCAGTGTGGACCGGGTGTTGCCCGTCAGACAGAGGATCGCTACGCCCAGACGCTTGAAGGCCGGGAGGATCTTGATCAACTCCTCGGTCTCCCCGCTGTTCGAAATCACCACAACGACATCGCCTTTGGACACCATTCCCAGGTCGCCGTGGACCCCTTCCGCCGGATGCAGGAAGAAGGCCGGCGTTCCGGTGCTGGCCAGCGTGGCTGCGATCTTTTTCCCGATCAGCCCGGACTTTCCCATTCCGGTGATGACGACCCGGCCCTTGCAACCGTGTAAAAGCCCGACCGCTTGGGAAAAGGTTCGATCGATCCGCCCGATCAGGTCCTGGATCGCCTGCGCCTCAACCCGCAACACTTTCCTGGCTGTGTCTTCGAGCATGGTTATAAGCTTCCCCGTCCCGGCGCGTTTATCGGGGGCCGTGAACCGCTTCGTGAATCCGTTTAACCTGTCTCAATAGTTCCGGCAGTTCTTTTAAAGGTACCATATTGGGGCCATCGGAGGGGGCGTGGTCGGGGTCGGGATGAACCTCCATGAACAGGCCGTCGCAGCCGGCCGCCACCGCGGCTCGGGCCAGGGGGGGCACAAACTCACGTTGTCCGGAAGAACTCTTCCCCGCGGCTCCCGGGAGCTGAACGCTGTGGGTCGCGTCGAAGACCACCGGATAACCGAAGCGCCGCATGATCGGTATGGCCCGCATGTCCGAAACCAGGTTATTGTAGCCGAAACTGGCTCCGCGATCGGTCAGTAAAATTTTCCGGTTGCCCGTCGCTTCGATCTTCTCCACCGCGTTTCCCATATCCCAAGGGGCCATGAACTGGCCCTTCTTGACATTCACCGCGCGAGCGGTTTTTCCGGCGGCCACGAGCAGGTCCGTCTGCCGGCAGAGAAAGGCCGGGATTTGAAGGACATCCGCGACCTCGGCCGCCCGTTTGGCCTCTTCGACGGTATGGACGTCGGTAAGAATGGGGAGTTCAAAATCGTCTTTGATTTTTTGAAGGATCTTCAACCCCTTGACCAGACCGGGTCCCCGAAAGGACTGGATCGAGCTCCGATTCGCCTTGTCGTAGGAGGACTTGAAGATCAGCGGCATCGAGAGCTCGGCCGCGATCTTTTTAAGCTGTCGGGCCGTATCGATCATCAGTTTCTCGGCTTCGATCACGCAGGGTCCCGCAATCAAAAACAGCCGGTTCTGCTTTCCGAGGGTCAAATGATGAAGTTCGATCGTCCTCATTGCTCTTGCGAGGTCCAAAGGGCCGCCTTGATAAACTCCCGGAAGATCGGGTGCGGGGCCGTCGGCCGGGAACGAAACTCCGGATGAAACTGGGTGGCCAGAAACCAGGGATGATCTTGCAACTCGATGATCTCGACGAGCTGTTCCTTCGGATAAAGCCCGCTGACGGTCATCCCCGCCTTCTTAAATATTTCCAGATATTGGTTGTTGAATTCATAGCGGTGACGGTGGCGTTCCGCCACCAGGTCGCTCTGGTAGGCCCGATAGGCCAGGCTGTCCTTCTTCAGCTCGCAAGGATAAGCCCCCAGACGCATGGTCCCGCCTTTCGCATCGAGATCCTTTTGGGACGGAATCAGATCGATCACCGGCTGGGGCGTCTTGGGATCGAATTCGGAGCTGTTTGCATCCTTGAGTCCGGCCACGTTCCTTCCAAATTCAATCACGGCGCATTGCATTCCCAGGCAGATGCCCAGGAAAGGCGTCTTGGATTCCCGTGCGTACCGGATCGCCTCGATTTTTCCCTCGATTCCCCGGTTCCCGAATCCGCCCGGGATCAGAACCCCGTTCCCCTTCTTTAAAAAAGACTCGGCTCCCTTCCGCTCGATTTCCTCGGCATCCACCCACATCACTTCCACGCCGCAATGATGGGGAAGCCCTCCATGAGTCAGGGCCTCGCAAAGACTTTTGTACGATTCTTTAAGCTCGATGTATTTTCCGACCAGGGCGATCCGGGTCTTATGTTTAGGATGCCGGATCCGCTCCACCAGTTCCTTCCACTGGGCCAACTGCGGCGGTTTCGAATCGAGATGGAGCTGCTGAACGATCCGCTCGTCGAGCCCTTCCTCGTGAAAGACGAGCGGTACATCATAAATCGTCTCCACGTCCTTGGCCGTGATCACCGCCTCCTTCTCCAGGTTGCTGAACAGCGCGATCTTTTTCTTGATTTCGACCGTCAGCTGGCGGTCCGTCCGGCAGAGCAGGATGTTCGGCTGGATACCGATCTCCCGGAGTTTGTTCACGCTGTGCTGCGTCGGCTTCGTCTTCAACTCGTCGGCCGTTTTGATGAACGGGACGAGGGTGACATGGATGTAGAGGACGTTTTCCCGGCCCACGTCGAAGGGAAATTGACGGATGGCCTCCAAAAACGGCAGGCTCTCGATGTCCCCGACCGTTCCCCCGATCTCGACGATCACGACATCGACGCCGTTCGCGACATTTTGAATCGCTCCCTTGATCTCGTCGGTCACATGGGGCACCACCTGAACCGTGCCGCCCAGGTAATCGCCGCGGCGTTCTTTGGTGATGACGCTGTGGTAGATCTTTCCGGCGGTGGAGTTGTTCTTCTGCGACATCACGACCGAGGTGAACCGCTCGTAGTGCCCGAGGTCCAGATCCGTCTCGGCGCCGTCGTCCGTGACGTACACCTCCCCGTGTTGATAGGGGTTCATCGTGCCGGGATCGACATTGATGTAGGGGTCCAGTTTGAGGAAGGTCACGGTCAGCCCGCGGCTCTCCAGAAGGTTGCCGATCGAGGCCGAGGCCAGACCCTTTCCAAGCGATGAAACCACCCCTCCGGTTACGAAGATGTACTTCGTCTGACCCGCCTTCTTTCCCGTCGTCATTGCATGCCTCTCGAAACTCCTCCTTGAGCTCGTCCCGGCCCCGCGGCCGTCAAAAAACGCTCCGCAGCTTCGATGTCCTCCGGGGTATCGATCCGCAGGGAGTCCTCTGAAGTTTCCCAGACCTTGATCCGGATCCCGTTTTCAAGCGCCCGGAGTTGTTCTAATTTTTCCCGCTCTTCCAGAATACCGGACCGGAACCGTGCGAATTGCTGAAGCAGATCCCGCCGGTATATATAAATACCCAGGTGTTTGTAGAACGGCGCTTCCCTCCGGCCGGAGACGGTGTCCGGATCCCGGCGGAAGGGGATGGGCGATCTTGAAAAATAAAGCGCATACCCTTCCCGATCCGTCACCACTTTCACGACATTCGGATTATTCCATTCATCCGGCGACGATGCGGCTCGTTTCAGTGTCCCCATCATCAGGGGTTGGGCCGCCTCGAACTGCTCGACCAGGTCGTCCAGGATCTGGGAGCCCAGGATCAATTCGTCGCCTTGAAGGTTCAGATAGGCGTCCGCGGCCACCCGCTCGGCGACCCAGGCGAGCCGGTCCGTTCCGGTCCGAAACTCGCCTTCCGTCATCATCACATCCGCGCCGAAGGAATCCGCCGCCTTTCGGATTCTGTCGTCATCGGTGGCCACGATCACCCGCGCGGCCCGGCGGCTCCCTCGGGCCCGCTCCCAGACTTGCCGAATCAAAGGGATTCCGCCGATCGCCATGAGCGGTTTCCCGGGGAAGCGGCTGGAGCCATAACGTACCGGTATGACAATCACCGTCTTCACGAAGAAGTCCGTTCCCGCAGTACCTGCGCCAGCCGCGCCCGCTGAACCGGTGCCGTTCCGACGATACCGACGACGATGCCGGCGGCGTAATTGGCCAGAAGCGCCGCATCCCGCATCTCGGCGCCCGCGCCCATAGCCAAGGCCAGGGTGGCGATCACCGTGTCGCCGGCTCCGGTCACATCGTACACCTCCCGGGCCACGGTCGGAATATGGGTCACCTTTCCGTCCTTTTCAAAAAGGCTCATCCCGTGCTCGCCCCGTGTGATCAGGACGGCCCGGCATTCCAGCCGCTCCAGCAGGATTTGTCCAGCCCGCATCAGATCCTCCTCCGATCGGGTTTCCAAACCCGCCGCTCCAAAGGCTTCGATCGTGTTGGGGGTGATCACCTGGACTCCTTTGTAATACGACATGTGTCCCACCTTGGGATCCACGATGATCGGCACCCCGTGATGCTGCGCGAGGCCGATCAGGTCCTTCATCAGTTCTCCCGTGATCACGCCTTTGGAGTAGTCCGAGACCACCACCCCGTCGACGCGCCGGATGCGCCGACCGATGAATTCGAAGAGGGCGCGACGGATTTTTTCCGAAACGGCCAGACGCTGTTCGCGGTCAAAGCGAACGACCTGTTGGTTATGCGCGATCACACGGGTCTTTTTGGTGGTCGGGCGATCCGGATCCACCCGGAGTCCCTCGGTTCCGATCTTCAGCCGTTTTAACTCGCGGAGAATCCGACCGCCAAAGTCATCCTTTCCAATGACGCCGCAGAGCTCGACCTTTCCTCCGAGCGACACGACGTTATGGGCGACATTCGCGGCCCCGCCCAAATGGATGGATTCGTTCGAGACCGCGACGACCGGAACGGGGGCCTCCGGGGATATGCGATCGACGCCCCCCCAGATATAATGATCCAGCATCACGTCCCCGACGACCATCAAGCGGACCTTCGGAAAACGCTGGCAGTATTGAACCAGGCGTTCGACGCGATCCGGTTCGTGAGGATGCGGCGACGTGTTCATGAAATCAAGCGCCCGATCCGGTTCCAGCGGACCCAGGTGTGCGGACCGTCCCAGGACCAGTAGATCATGAAGGCCTTGCCTCTGATTTTCTCCCGCTTCACGAACCCCCAGAAGCGGCTGTCCAGGCTCTGATCCCGGTTGTCTCCCATTACAAAGTAAGAATCCGGCGGAACGGTCAGCGGCCCCATATTATCCCGGGGAGATTGGGCCCCGGCCGGAAGGATCATCGCGTCGCGGTGGATCACGTACGGCTCGACAAGGGCCTGGTGATTGACGTAGACCGTTTTGTCCCGGACTTCGACCACGTCCCCGGGTTCACCGATGACCCGCTTGATGAAATCCTTGGACTCGTCTTCCGGGTACTTGAACACGATGATATCCAATCGGTGGGGTTTCCGGATCGGAAACAGCTCCACATCCGTGAACGGGATTTTAACCCCGTACAGGAACTTATTGACCAGGATGTGATCCCCGATCTGGAGGGTCTCGATCATGGATCCGGAGGGTATCTTGAACGCCTGAACGATGAAGGTTCGAATGAATAAAGCCAGGAGAACCGCGATGATGATCGCTTCGGCGTATTCCCGGAACTGCGATCGGGTCCGGACCTTCTCCGGCGTAGTCAAGGCTATTCTTTCACCTTCAGCAGGGCGAGGAACGCCTCCTGCGGGACTTCGACCCGTCCCACCTGCTTCATACGCTTCTTTCCTTCCTTCTGTTTCTCCCATAATTTCCTCTTCCGTGTGATGTCGCCGCCGTAACATTTTGCGGTGACGTTTTTCCGCATGGCCCCGATCGTTTCGCGGGCGATGATCTTGCTGCCGATCGCGGCCTGGATCGCTACCTCGAACATCTGGCGGGGAATGACCTCTTTTAACTTTTCGGCGATCAGTCGGGCCCGGGGATAGGCCTTGTCGCGATGCACGATGAAGGACAGGGCGTCCACGTTCTCCCCGTTTAACAGGATGTCGACCTTCACCAGCTCCGATTCGCGGAAGCCGATGTGCTCGTAGTCCAGCGAGGCGTATCCCTTGCTCAGGGATTTCAGCCGGTCGTAGAAATCCATGATGATCTCGTTGAGCGGGAGCTCGTAGACCAGCTTCACGCGGTCGACATCGAGGTAGTCCATCTCGATCTGAAGGCCGCGCTTTTCCTGGCAGAGGCCCAGCATCGCCCCCACGTATTCCTCCCGCGTAAGGATCGTGGCCCGGATGAACGGTTCCTCGAACCGCTCGATATGCGACGGATCGGGAAGCTTCGCCGGATTGTCGATCGAAAGCCACTCGCCGCGCAGGGTCAGGACTTTGTAGACGACGGTCGGCGCGGTGCTGATCAGGTTCAGACCGTACTCGCGCTCCAGGCGTTCCTGAATGATCTCCATGTGGAGAAGCCCGAGAAAACCGCAGCGGAAACCGAACCCCAGGGCCAGGGAGGTCTCGGGCTCGTAGGTAAAGGATGCATCATTCAAACGCAACTTTTCAAGCGCGTCCCGCAAATCCTCGAATTGGTCGCTGTCGACCGCGTACAGTCCGCAGAAGACCATCGGCTTGATTTCTTTGTAGCCCGGAAAAGGCTCGCTCGTGGGACGGGTCGCGTCCGTGATCGTCTCCCCGATTTTGGTATCGCTCACCTTTTTGAATCCCGCGACGAGGTAGCCGACCTCGCCGGTGGTCAACTCCCGGACCGGTTTCTTTTTCGGGGTCAGAAAGCCGAGTTCCATGACCTCAAATTCCTTTTGTGTGGACATCAGACGAATCTTCGACCCGATCCCCATGCGGCCGTCGATCACGCGGGTCAGGACGACCGCGCCCTGGTAATTGTCGAACCAGGAATCGAAAATCAGGGCCTTGAGCGGTTTGTCCGCGTCCCCCCGAGGGGGCGGAATGCGTTTGACGATCGCCTCAAGGATTTCCTTGATCCCGATCCCCTCCTTCGCGCTGGCCAGAAGCACGTCGACATGGTCCAGCCCGAGGATGTCCTTGATCTGCTTGGAGACGCGCTCGACATCGGCACTCGGGAGGTCGATCTTGTTGATGACGGGAAGGATGACGAGGTTATTTTCCATGGCCAGATAGGCGTTGGCGATCGTCTGGGCCTCCACCCCCTGAGTGGCGTCGACCACGAGCAACACGCCTTCGCAGGCGGCCAGGCTGCGGGAGACCTCATAGGTGAAGTCCACGTGGCCCGGTGTGTCGATCAGATGGAGGTGGTATTGATGTCCGTCGTCGGCCCGGTACTCGAGCCGCACCGCATGCGCCTTGATGGTGATTCCGCGCTCCCGTTCCAGATCCATATCATCCAGGATCTGGTCGCGTTGTTCACGTTGGGTGATGGCGCCGGTCTGTTCAAGAATCCGGTCGGCTAAGGTGGATTTCCCGTGATCGATGTGGGCGATAATGGAAAAATTTCGGATCGCCGTTTGCAAGATGTTTTAACCTCTCTAAAATCCTCTAAATCAAAATATTATAAATAGAAACGGCGGAGTTGTCAAAGGAAAATTCGGGGCCATTTTCGATGCGGGGGAAGAACCCGTATGGAACCGGGCACGAATCCACCCGGGCCTTATGTCCTTGCACGGACTGCCGGGAACGATGGCGGCACCGACGTCGCCTCCGACTCTGCGCCGTTTCAGACGCCATCGCAGGCGGCCCGCCAAGCCTGATCGACCGAAAGAACTCAATTCGGCGGGTCGGGTGAACCTGATAATTCCGCTTGGGACCTCAATAGACCGATTTCCCGAGGATGAAACGGAGATGGGCATCGTTGACGTTCTTGACTTCCTGCAGCATTTTGGGGGACGCCTTCAGACGGGACAGCCCGGCCCAGTTCATCCGGCCCACGAGACGCAGGAGCGAGACCGTCCCGGCGGAGACGGGTTCCAAAGGTTCGGCGAGGGTCCGCGCGCAGGGACCGCAAAGAGTGCCCCCGTTCTTCGGCGAAAAATAAACCGCCTTCGCGTCGATCCCGCGGTCGCAGATCAGACAGCGGTCCAGGCGGGCCTGGTACCCCGCGTGCTTCAAGCAGCGGATCTCGAACACGCGAAGCAGCCATTCCAGGTGACCGCTCTTTTCCACTTCGCCCAGCCCGGCAAGAAGCAAGGAGAAGATCTTGGGATTGGCTTCCCCTTCCGGGAGAAGGGCCGAGACGATCCGGACCATTCGCGACGCCGTCTCGATCCGCTCCAGGTCTTCGCGTATTTTCATAAAGGGCATCAAAATATCGGCCTGGTTCATCCGCATCAACACCGTCGGCTTTTTCTCGAACAGGATCACGTGGCAATGCATGAAAGGCTCGAGCGCCGCGCCAAAACGGCTGCGGGGTCGTCGCGCGCCCTTCGCAACGGCCTTCACCTTTCCCTTTCTTGCGGTTAAGAGGGTCACGAGCTTGTCCGCCTCTCCCAGCCGCAAACCGTTTAGAATAACGGCCTCAGTCTCTAATAATGACATACGTTATAATATTTTCTTAATGTCAAACTTTAGTATCCTATTTCCTTCAGGACGGTTTCATCCTGCCGCCAATCTTTCTGGACCTTCACCCATAACTCCAAGAATACCTTCGTTCCCAACAACGCCTCCAGCTCGATCCGGGCTTCGGTCCCGACCGTCTTTAACATTTCCCCCTTTTTTCCGATTAAGATCCCCTTTTGCGAATCCCGCTCCACCAGGATCACGGCACGGATATGAACCGGTTTTTTCGCCTCCTCCCTGAACGTTTCAATCATGACGGCCACCGAATATGGAATTTCCTGCCGGGTATGATGGAGGATCTTCTCCCGGATCGTTTCGATGGCGATGAAACGGACCGGTTGATCCGTCACGACCTCGGGAGGAAAAAACGGCTCGCCTTCAGGCAGGCGGTCCGCGGCGATCTCCATCAGGCGATCCACGTTGTCGCCGGACAGGGCCGAGATCGGGACCACCTCGGCAAACTTGAATCGTCGGGTGTATTCCTCCACCAGCGGGATCGTTTTTTCTTTTTTGATCAGGTCCATTTTGTTCACCACGAGGAAGACGGGGGTTTCCAGTTCCTTCAATCGCTCCAAAATGTACTGATCGCCGCTCCCGATGGCGGGTCCGATCCGGCCGGTCGAGGCCGCATCCGTGGCTTCGACCATGAAAAATATCAGATCGACCTCTTCCAGAGTCCCCAGCGCGACACTCACCATTCGATGGTTGAGTTTGTACTTGGGTTTGTGGATCCCCGGAGTATCCAGAAGGACGATCTGCGCGTGGGGGAGATTCTTGACCCCCAGGATACGGTTTCGGGTCGTCTGGGGTTTATCCGAAACGATCGCGATCTTTTCCTGCAGGATTTGATTCAGGAGGGTCGACTTTCCGACATTGGGACGGCCGATGATCGAGACAAAACCGGAATGAAACGCCGTTGGGTTCATGAATCGTTCATGGCCGGGACGATTCCGGCGGTTTCCGCGGCCGGTCGGCCGGCTCGAATTGATATACCACTTCGCCCGGTCGCACCATCCCCAAACGCTCGCGTGCAAACTGTTCGATCTTGACCGGATCGGAACGCAGCGCGCGGATTTCCTTTTCGATTTTTTGATTTTCTTCCGACAGCTGTTGGATTTCCTGCTGCAGTTGATGATAGGTATTGCGCATCTTGAAATATTTTACCAGGCCCATATCACCGACGATCAACGGGACCAGCAGGTAGAGCCCGACCAGCACTCCGACTCCCCAAAAGAAATGGCGGCGAAGTTTCTGATGTCGCTCGACCGTTTGTTTGCTGCGATTCCAGCGGGCCATAATTGTAGGGGCTCACCTCGCCGCTTATTTTATCCGGGGGCCCATGCGGGCTTCGCGTCCTGCGATGCCCCCGGACCCCGCGCTCGGACAGGCAAAGCCCGATCCTCGCTTAATCCGCTGGCCAAGCCAGAGGGAGCGACTCGACCGAGCTCGTCGAAGTCCTCCCCCTCTCGCTCGCCTGGCTGGCCGAGTTGATCACCCTCAGCGACCCGGCAGGGTCTGCCGGAAAGATCCGCTTCCGCGGAACACGGCCGTTTCGCCCAATTCTTCGGCGATTCGTAATAATTGATTAAATTTGGCCACCCGATCCGTCCGGCAGACCGGACCGGTCTTAATCTGACCCGCGCCGCATCCGACCGCGAGGTCGGCGATTGTCGTGTCTTCCGTTTCCCCGGAACGATGCGAGATGATCGTCGCGTATCCGGACCGTTTGGCCAGCTCGATCGTCTGGATCGTCTCGGAAAGCGTGCCGATCTGATTCAGCTTGATCAGAACGGAGTTGCCAACCCGTTCGTCGATCCCCTTCTGGAGGATCTCCGGATTGGTCACGAAGATATCGTCTCCGACCAGCTGAAGGCGGTGGCCCAATTGCCGGGTCATTCCCTGCCATCCCTTCCAATCGTTCTCGGCCAGTCCGTCCTCGATCGAAACGATCGGAAAACGGTCGATCAGGTTCTCGTAGTACGCGACCATCTCCTCCGAGGACCGGGTGCGTTTGCGTTCCGTCCGGAGAACGTATTTCCCCCGCTCATAAAACTGGCTGGCCGCGGCATCGATGGCCAGGAAGACATCTTTCCCGGGCCGGTAGCCCGCCTCGTCGATGCCTTTCATGACGAGTTCCAGGGCTTCTTCGTTGTGGCTCAGCATCGGCGCAAAGCCGCCCTCGTCGCCCACCGTGCTGCGGGCCCCCTTTTTCATCAGCACGCTTTTCAGATGATGGTAGATTTCGGCGCCCATTCGGACTGCCTCTTCAAAACGGGCCGCGCCTACCGGCACGATCATGATCTCCTGAAAGTCGAGATTGTTATCGGCGTGGGCGCCGCCGTTGATCACGTTCATCAATGGCACGGGGAGTTCCCTGGCCTCCACCCCTCCCAGATACCGGTAAAGCGAAAGGCCGGTCTCTTCGGCCGCCGCCTTGGCCACGGCCAGCGACACGGCCAGGATCGCATTGGCCCCCAGTTGGCTTTTATTCTTCGTGCCGTCCAGCTCGATCATCATCCGGTCGATCATGGCCTGCTCCCGGGCCTCCATTCCAAGAAGGTGGGGCCCGATCGCTTCATTCACGTTTTGGACCGCTCTGAGGACGCCCTTTCCCAGGTAGCGTTGCCTGTCCTTGTCGCGAAGCTCGACGGCCTCATGCTCTCCCGTGGAGGCGCCCGAGGGAACGGAGGCGCGACCGGCGACCCCGTTCTCCAGGATCACATCCGCTTCGACCGTTGGATTACCGCGCGAATCCAGGATCTCTCTCGCGTAAACCGCGACAATCTCGCTCATCGTCTCTCCATATTGGTTAGGAGTGAGTAGTGAGGAGTTAGGAGAGAAAATCCTTTACTCCTGACTTTTCAGTCCTCACTCAGTTTCTTCTTCAGCAGTTCATTCACCTTGCCGGGATTGGCCTTTCCCTGAGACCGCTTCATCACCTGCCCGACAAAGAAACCGAGGAGCTGGCTCTTGCCCTGGCGGTAGGCGTCCCGCTCGTTCGGGTGGGCTTGAAGGACCTCATCGATCAAGGCCTCGAGGGCCCCCTCGTCGCTGATCTGTACCAGCCCCTTTTCCTTGACGATCGCCTCGGCCGGACGGCCGGTCCGATACATTTCCTCGAAGACCGTCTTGGCGATCTTCCCGCTGATCGTTCCGGCATCGATCATTTTGAGCAGCCCGGCCAGCCGATCCGGGAGGATCGGACAGTCGGTGATCTCCCGTCCGCTGTTTTTCAATTCCCGGAGCAACTCGGTCATGATCCAGTTGCTGACCGTTTTGGGTTGAGGATAGGCCCCGACGCAGGCTTCGAAATAATGGGCAAGGTCCTTGGACGTCGTGAGGACCTCGGCGTCGTAAACCGGGATTCCGTAGTCTCGGACGAACCGTTCGCGCTTGGCGTCCGGGAGCTCCGGAAGCGTCTTGCGGACCTCCTCGATCAGATCGGCGGGGATCACCAGCGGGACGAGATCCGGTTCTGGGAAATAACGGTAGTCATGGGCTTCTTCCTTGCCGCGCATCACGACCGTGATCTCTTTCTCGGTGTTCCAGAGCCGGGTCTCCTGAACGATCCGTCCGCCTTCGCGCAGGACCTTCTCCTGGCGACGAAGTTCGTACTCCATCGCCTTCTGGACGAACCGGAATGAGTTGATATTTTTCAACTCGACGCGGGTCCCGAACTCCTTTTGTCCCACCGGTCTCAGCGACAGGTTGGGCTCGCAGCGCAGGCTCCCCTCCTCCATGTTTCCATCGCAGACGTCCAGGTACACCAGGATGTCCCGAAGGGCCCGGAGATAGGCCACGGCTTCATCGATCGACCGGATGTCGGGCTCGCTCACGATCTCGAGCAGCGGCACGCCGGCGCGATTGAGATCCACATGACTGGCGGCGTCCAGGCCCTCGTGAAGATTCTTTCCCGCATCTTCCTCCATGTGAATCCGGCGAATTCCGATGCGCTTGATCCGGTCGTTGACGGCCACCTCCAGATAGCCGTGCTCGCACAACGGCAGCTCGTACTGCGAGATTTGATATCCCTTGGGCAGGTCGGGGTAGAAATAATTTTTCCGGGCGAAGCGGCTGTAGGGAGCGATCCGGCCGTGCAGGGCCAGGCCGGTCTTGACGGCCATCTCCAGGACGCGGCGATTGAGAACAGGCAGCACTCCGGGCATCCCCAGGCAGATGGGGCAGGTCTGCGTATTGGGGGCCGCCCCGAATTTGGTGCTGCAGCCGCAGAAAATCTTGGAGGCCGTCTTGAGCTGCGCGTGGACTTCCAGGCCGACGACGACTTCGTATTTCACCTCTTGTTTCGTTCCGGCCGGCGGCATTCGATTCACTCCATCTCAAAATTCAAATTAAAGGTTGGCCCTTCTCTTATGCCATTCCGTCGCCTGTTCATAGGCATAGGCCGCTTTCAGGATCGTCTCCTCGGCGAAGGGCCGGCCCATGATCTGCAGACCGATCGGAAGGCCCGCCTTGGTGAAGCCGCAGGGAAGCGAGACCGCCGGAATCCCGGCGATGTTCACCGAGATCGTGAAGATGTCCGACAGATACATCTGGAGCGGGTCCTGGGTCTTCTCCCCGATCTTGAAGGCGGCGGAGGGCGCGGTCGGCGTTACGAGGACATCGACCTGCTTGAAGGCCTCGTCGAAATCGCTTTTGATCAAGGTCCGGACCGATTGGGCCTTTCGGTAATAGGCGTCGTAGTAGCCCGATGAGAGCGCATAGGTTCCCAGCATGATGCGCCTCTTGACCTCCGGGCCGAAGCCGGCCTGGCGGGTCTTCATGTACATTTCGAGAAGGTCCTTCGTCGGTTTGGCCCGGGATCCGTACTTCACGCCGTCGTAGCGCGCGAGATTGGAGCTGGCCTCGGCCGTCGCCAGAATATAATAGGTGGCGATCGCATAGTCCGTGTGCGGCAGGAGAACCTCCCGCTTTTTCGCGCCGAGTCTTTCCATCGTCCGGACGGCTTCCTTGACTGCGTGAAGCACCTCCGGCTCCATCCCGTCGATGAAATACTCCTTCGGAATCCCGATCCGCAGTCCGGAGAGGTCCCGGCTCAGGGTGCGGGCGTAGTCTTCCGCGGGAAGGTCGGCCGAGGTGGAATCCTGCGGGTCATGACCGCCGATGGCGCTCAGCAGGATGGCGCAGTCCGTCACGTCCTTCGTCAGCGGCCCGATCTGGTCCAGGGAGGACGCGAAGGCCACCAGGCCGTAGCGCGAGACCCGTCCGTACGTGGGCTTTAATCCGACGACGCCGCACATCGCGGCCGGCTGCCGGATCGATCCGCCCGTGTCCGATCCCAGCGCCGCAATGCAGGCGTCCGCCGCCACGGCCGCCGCCGATCCGCCGGAGGATCCTCCCGGAATCCGGTTCAAGTCCCACGGATTGACCGTCAGGCCCAGGGCCGAGTTCTCGGTGGAGGAGCCCATCGCGAATTCATCCATGTTGGTCTTGCCGATGAACACCGCGCCGAATTCTTTCAGCCGTCCCACCACGGTCGCGTCGTAGGGCGGGACGAAGTTTTCAAGGATCTTCGAAGCGCAGGTGGTCCGCAGGCCTTTTGTGCAGAGGTTGTCTTTCAAGGCGATCGGAATACCCGTCAGCGGATGGGCCGGCCGTCCGGACTGAAGCCACCGGTCGGCGGCCTCGGCCTGGGTCAGCGCCGGCTCGGCCGTCACGGTGGCAAAGGCATGGATCCGCGACTCCACCGCCTCGATCCTCTGGAGAACCGAGCGGGTGAGTTCCCGCGAGGTGGTCTTGTGGTTTTTCAATTGTTCGTGCAGTTCATGGATCGTCGATCGGGAAAGGTCCACAAGCCCTCTTACCTTTTGATGAGACGGTTTTTTTCGTCGACTTTGATGATGGTCGGTTTATAGGTTTTCAATTCCTGGTCGTTATAGTACTCATAGCAGAAAATCACGACCCGGTCCCCGATCACCCCTTTTCGCGCCGTCGGACCGTTGAGGCAAATTACCCCGCTGCCGCGCTGGCCCGAGGGGATCACGTAGGTCTCGAAACGTTCCCCGTTGTTGATATTGGAAACCATCACCTGTTCGTAGGGCAGGATCCCGGCCGCCTCCAGCAGATTTTCATCCACCGTCAGGCTTCCCTCGTAATCCAGGTTCGCGTCCGTCACGGTGGCCCGGTGGATCTTTGAACGCAACATCAATCGCAGCATGGTCACTCCCTCTCTTCGATGATCTTGGGCACGCGGAAAAAGTTGTTGACACGGTCGGGCGCGTTGGCCAGGACGTCCTCCGGAGCCAGGCTTTTCCGAATCACATCGTCCCGCAGCACGTTGCTCAGGTCCAGCACGTGGGACGTAGGCTCCACCTTCGAGGTGTCCAGCTCGTTTAGCTTTCCGATGTACGTGAGAATCTCGGAGAGCTGGCGGCTGAATGCCTCCTTCTCCTCCTCGCTGACAGCCAGCCGCGCCAGCTTCGCCACGTGTTCCACTTCTTCTTTGGAGAGTTTCATAACACCATCTCGTCCTTCCTTACTCGACCGTCACGCTCTTGGCGAGGTTCCGGGGTTGGTCCACGTCGCAGCCGCGAAGCACGGCGATATGATAGGCCAGCAACTGCATCGGAACCGAAAGAACGATCGGCATCAGGAGGAGGGGTGCGGGGGGGACCCTGATCACATGGTCGGTTTTTGTTTCGATCTCCCGATTCCCCTCCGTGGCCACGGCGACAATGATGCCCCCGCGGGCCTTGACCTCCATCACGTTGCTCAGGACTTTTTCATACACTTTGTCCTGCGGCGCCAGGACCACGACCGGCATGTTCTCATCGATCAAGGCGATCGGGCCGTGCTTCATCTCGCCCGCCGGGTACCCTTCCGCGTGAATGTAGGACAGCTCTTTCAGCTTCAATGCGCCCTCCAAGGCGACCGGATAATTGATCCCCCGACCGAGATACAGAAAATCCCGGTGCTTGAAGAAATGCTTCGCCATTTCGGAGATCGCCTGATCTTGCTTCAATGTCTCCTCGATCAACCGGGGGAGATGCTGCAGGTCTTGCAAAAGGGTATTCCCGCGCGGGGGGCTCAACATTTTTCGGGAGGCTCCGAGGTAGAAGGCCAGAAGATAAAGGGCCGCCAACTGGGACGTGAAGGTTTTGGTCGCCGCCACGCCGATTTCGGGCCCCGCGTGGGTGTACAACACGCCGTGGGATTCCCGGGCCATCGTGCTCCCGACCACATTGCAGATCGACACCACCCGCGCGCCCTTGGCCTTGGCTTCCTTGACGGCCGCCAGGGTGTCGGCGGTCTCCCCCGACTGGGAAATCGCGATCAGCAGCGACCGGCGGTCCAGCACCGGATCCCGGTAACGGAATTCCGAACCGATGTCCACATCGACCGGCACGCGGGCCAGCTCTTCGATCAGGAACTTGCCGATGAGGGCCGCATGCCACGAGGTTCCGCAGGCCACGAGCGTGATTTTTTGAAGGCCGTCCACTTCCGCCGGGGTCAGGCCGATTTCGGGAAGGGCCACCGCGTTTTCCTCAAGAAAGACGCGGCCTCGAAACGTATCCAGGACGGCCTGCGGTTGTTCATGAATTTCCTTCAGCATAAAATGCTTGTAACCGCTCCGCTCGGCCATGACCGGATTCCACGAAACGGCCTCGATCCGTTTTTCTTTGGGATGGCCCGCCGAATCCTTTACGGAGATCCCCTTGGGCGTTAGGACGGCCATCTCCCCATCATCCAGCAGGATAATATCCCGCGTATGATTCAATATGGCCGGTATATCCGAGGCCACGAAATATTGTCCGTCCCCGACACCGGCCACCAGGGGGCAGCCTTCCCGGGCCGCGATCAGGGTATCGGGCTCTTTTTCGGAGAGGACACAGATGGCGTAAGCGCCGCGAACTTCCTTCAAGGCCGAACGGACGGCTTCCTCGAACCCCTTTCCATGGCTCATCTGCCGGTCGATAAGATGGACGATCACCTCGGTATCCGTTTCCGACTGGAAGGTTCGGCCCTCCGTCTGCAGTTGGTGTTTGAGCGGAAGATAGTTCTCGATAATGCCGTTGTGAACCAAGACCAGGGAGCCGGCCCGATGGGGATGGGCGTTCTCCTCCGAGGGCCGTCCGTGAGTGGCCCAACGGGTATGCCCGATGCCGATGCGGCCCGCCGGCGTTTCTCCGGACAGCGCCGCTTCGAGATTTGCCAATTTTCCGACCGACCGACGGACCTCGATGCGGCCGTGTTGAATGTAGGCGATGCCGGCCGAATCATACCCCCGGTATTCAAGACGGCGGAGCCCTTCGATCAGGATGGGAACCGCTTCATTTTTTCCGATGTATCCGATGATTCCGCACATGACAAGGATCTAATCCTTCTTGGATTTAACCGCTTCCCTTTCGGCCTTCCCTTTTGTTTTTTTTCCTCGCCTCGCCCAGTCCTTCTTGATTTCCTGCCGGGCCCGGCCCACGGCCAGGGAATCCGGAGGGACGTCCCGGGTGATCGTGGACCCCGCTCCGATCACGGCGCCTCGACCGATCCGGACCGGGGCGATGAGCTGGGTGTCGCTTCCCACAAAGACCTCGTCCTCGATGATCGTCTTGTGTTTGCTGACGCCGTCATAGTTGCAGGTGATCGTACCGGCCCCGATGTTCACCTTATTTCCGATTGAGGCGTCTCCGAGATAGGTCAAATGGTTCGCTTTGGATCCCTCTCCCATCTCGGTCTTCTTCACCTCCACAAAATTCCCGATTTTCGAATCTTTATGGAGCACCGTCCCGGGACGAAGATGCGCAAACGGTCCGACCCTCGCGCCCTCCTCCAAAACCGCTTCGTTCAGTACGCAGGAATCCAGGACCGTTACCGCGGCACCCAGACGACAATTGGTGATCCTCGTATGGGAATGGATGACGCAGTCCTCTCCGATTTGGCTGGCGCCCTCCAGATGGACGTTCGGGTAGATCAGGGTGTCTCGTCCGATCGTGACGTCCGCGTCGATCCAGACCGACGCGGGGTCCAAGAGAGTCACGCCCTCCGAGAGATGACGCTCGGCGATCCTTCGGCGGACGGCCCGCTCGATTCGCGCCAGGTCCGCCCGGGTGTTGATCCCGGTAACCTCCTCCGGGTCCTGTGCCTGAAGCGCGCCGATTTTCAGGCCCCGCCGGACGGCCAGTTGCACGATATCGGTAAGATAATATTCCCGCTGTGAATTGGCGGACGTCAACTCTTTAAGCGCCGAAAACAAAAACGGAATATTGGCCACATAAAATCCCGTGTTGATCTCCCGAATGGCCCGCTGAGCCGGCGTAGCGTCCGCCTCCTCCGTGATGGAGATCGGATCGCCGCCCGGATTCCGAATCACCCGGCCGTAGCCTTTTGGGTCGGAAAACGTCGCGGTTAAAAGCGTCAGCTCATGGCCCCGGTCTTGATGGGCTTTGAGCATCGACCGGATCGTTTCGACCGTAATCAGCGGCACGTCCGCGTTCAAGATCAGAGCCGGTCCCGGGAAATCGGCGAGGGCCGCCTGTGTCTGAAGAACCGCATGCCCTGTTCCCAGAGGCCGGCCTTGATGAACGGTCTCGGTCGGCTGATTTTCCAGGGCCTGCTTCACGGCCTCGGCTTGGTGGGCCACCACCACGAGGATCTTTTCGGACGGCAGCCGTCGGGCCGTTTCCACGGAATAGAGAATCATGGGCCGACCGGCGATCGGATGAAGTACTTTGGCCCGCTTGGATTTCATCCGCTTGCCCAGGCCGGCGGCCAAAATTACGGTGGCGATTGTCATCTTGGCCGCCTTTCGGCCCGGATCGGAATGACAATCCGAAAAGTTGTGATAATATTATTCTTGATACGGTTCGTCGGAAAATTCATCGTGTTTGTTGAAGCGCCGTATCTAATAATACTCATTTTCCTTAATTGTTGCAAGCGTTTATTTGCATTTATCGGGAGGTTTCTAAGTCATCCTAGACCGCTGGCAGGAGGAGCGTGGTCTTTCTTGAATTGGCCCTTTACGGGATAAGGAACTTTACCCAGCTCACCCGGCTGGCCTTCAAGCCGGGCTTGAATCTCATCCAGGGTGGAAACGGAAGCGGGAAAAGCACCGTGTGCGATGTCCTGCTTTCCGTTCTCGCATCGATTTCAGACGCGACGGTTGACAGCCTAAAATCTCGAAAATCCACCGACATCGGCCAGGCCGGCCTGATCTTCAAGACGAAAAATGATCGCGTCTACCGTCTCATCCGCGACTTCGTCGGTCGTAAGAGCAGCCTTTCCGAATTGGATTCGTCGAATAAGTTTCATGTCGTGATGCAGGGAGAGGAGCCGATCGCAAAATTTCTGACGGACGAGAACGGCGGCCTTCCCCTCAAAGCGTTTGAAGGACTCTTCACGATGAGGGCCTCTTGGATGCCGTCATCACGGGCCGGGGGTGTATCCCAGGCCGAGGACCGTTCTTCTTCGCCCATTCCTCAATCCTCACCCGTTCTTACCGCCGAAACAAAATCGATTCCCCAGGACCGCGCACAAAAGCAAAAACGGCTGGAGGAACTCAAGGGGTTTCTCACCCAGGGCGATCGGCTCGCGGCCATGGAAGACCAGCTCTCCGATTTGCAGGCCCGTTCAGCGGAAAGTAAACGCCGTCTTCGGGTCGCCACGGAAAAAACGGCCGAGCTCACCCGACTCCAGCAGCAAGGAGGCGGCTTTGAATCGTTGCGGGGCCTGCCCGACGACTATCCTCTCATTCTTGAAACCTCGGCCCAGCAGGAACATCTGAAGAACGAGCAACTGGCCACGATTGCCGAGGAGGAAGAATTCCTTAAACAGGACATGGCGGCCATTCCCAATCAACCGTTCTTTCTCACCAAGTTTTTTATCGGTGGAGGGGTGCTGGTCCTGGTCTCGCTCATCCTTATGGTCGATCTGAACCTCATCGGCCTGTTCCAGCATCTGCTGGTGCTCCTGATGCTGGCCGGTGCGGGCCTGATGGGATACGCGGGTTATCTCGATTTTGGAAAACTGAATAAACGCAAGGGGCTCGAGGAAAAATTACGTGAGGCCGAGCGACAACGGGCCCGGGCCGAGGCCGTTTTCAAGAAAGAAAACGCTCCGTGCATCGAACTGTTGAAAAAAACCGGCAGTGCAAATGTCGCGAGTCTGAAAGAGAAGGTCAGAACCTATGAGCAGTTCATGCAGGCCCGTCGCGAGTTGGAATCGCAACGGGACCAGTTCCTGGGAAAGAAAACCCTTGAAGAATTGCAGAGCGATGTGGACACCTTGACACGCCAAATCACCGATCTTGAAACCAAGCTGAAGGCGTCCTCGACGCTGCCGTCGGACATCTATTTGATCCAGGAGGAGGTCCGCATTCTGGAGCAGGAACTGGCCATTCCGCTTACGGCCGACCAAAAAACTAAGATCGATCCGCCACCCGCGTCGGCGGTACCCACGGAGCCGCGGCGATCCGCCTCCTCCGGCGAAGGGCCCGATTTTGTCTCGGCTTCATTCCGGGGCGGCCTTCAAACGCCTCCGGTTCAATCCCTGCTCCTTGATCGCCGTCTGGAGCTGAGCAACCGGATGACCCGGCTGATCGAGCGGACGGGGGGGTTGAACGAGGCCGTATTGATCTTGGGCCAGGATCTGTTGCCGGTGTTGACGTCCCGTACAAATGAGCCCCTGCCGTGGCACATTTTAAGCTCAGGCCAACAGGATCTTTGCCATATGATCCACCAGCTTGCCGTCGATCAGGCCCTATCCCAATTCTACCCGTTTCCCCTCATTCTCGATAACCCCCTGCCCTTTCTGGACCCCCCGCATCAATTAATGGTGCTGGACATTTTGCGAGAAATCGCGCAAAATACACAAATTCTTTTGCTCTCTTCGGTGGCGTATCCCAACCGAACGAGCGATCATCTGATTGTACTAAAGTAAATCAGGGGCGTCCTATCGGGCGGCCCCGAACTTTCCGTTTCTCTACGGCCGGATGCATTCGGCCACGATGGAACCTTGTCACAATTTTATGACGCGCGGCTTTTTCATTACGTTCGAGGGCACCGAGGGCAGCGGGAAAAGCACCCAGATCGAATTTCTGGCCCGTCATTTGATCCGTCGCGGGCACACGGTCGTTTCCACCCGTGAACCCGGCGGGACCGCGTTCGGCGAACAGATCCGCGAGGTGCTGTTGAGCGTCAAGAATCGCCGGCTGGATCCTCGGGCCGAACTCTTTCTCTACCTGGCCAGCCGGGCCCAACATCTCGAAGAAAACATTCTCCCGGCTTTGAAAAATGGAAAAATCGTCCTGTGCGACCGCTTCTCCGACGCGACCTTGGCCTATCAGGGTTTCGGTCGGGGGCTCGACATGAAACTTGTCCGAATGGCAGCGGGCTACGCCGCCAAAGGGCTGAGGCCCCATCTGACGTTGCTCCTGGACCTGGATGTCCGGGTGGGATTGGCCCGCGTCATGGAACGCGGGAGAAGCAACCGCCTGGACCGTGAACAACGGGAGTTCCATGAACGCGTGCGTGCGGGGTATCTTCGTTTGGCCCGGATGGAGCCCCGGCGGATCAAGGTCATCGAGGCCTCTCGAACTCCGCGGGACGTGGCGAAGGATATTGAAATGATCGTTGACCGGTATTCGTTCGGTCGAAGAGCGGGAAAATGAGACGCATCGATAATGAAACGGCCTTTGACCGGATCGTGGGGCATGCCCATGCCAAAGCCGTTCTGACGACCGCGCTGGCGGCCGAGCGCGTCGCCCATGCCTATTTGTTCCACGGCCAGGCCCATATCGGGAAATTCCTAACGGCCATGGCCTTTGCCAAGACGGGCCTGTGTCCCCATCCGAATATCGGGCGAGCCTTCGGCCGCCCGACGCTTGCGTCCTGCGGCGGATGTCCCTCCTGTCTTGCCATTAATACGGGAAGCCACCCGGATCTCCACTTGGTCCGGCCGGACGGCGTCCAGATCAAGATCGGACAGATTCGTGAACTTCAGAATTCGATCGTCTTTAAGCCGATGATCGGAACGCGGAAATGGTTTCTGATTGACGAGGCCGATGCGATGAACCCCGAAGCGGCCAACTGTTTTCTGAAAACATTGGAAGAGCCGCCGGATCACAGCATCCTGATCCTGATCTCGGCCCGCCCGCAGGCCCTGCTGCCGACGATTCTGTCGCGCTGCCAGGCCGTCCGCTTCAGCCCTCCCCCGCTGGAGGCCTTGTCCTCCTGGCTCCAAGGCCGAAGGGGCCTGAGCCCGGAAGAGGCGCGCTTGCTGGCCACGCTGTCCATGGGAAAGATCGGGATTGCGGCGGAGAGCGATCCGGCGGTATTAAAGCACGAACGGGACCGGATTCTCGACGCCCTGTCTGAGGAGCGCCTTGAAGATCCGGGAGAGCTTTTTAACCAATCCGATGAACTGGCCTCGACAGCGGAGCAACTCGTCCGATCGCTCGACAGGGTCGAGGTCTGGCTCCGGGACGTTCTGATCGCCCGGCACGATCCCGATTTATCTCTTCTCGTTAATCAGGATATCCCGGAACGAATTTTGGACTGGGGCCGTGCCCTTTCCACCGACACGGTGTTGGAAACGCTGACGCTGATCCACCTCCTCAAACGGGCCGCGCCCCGAAATCTCAACCACGCGCTGGTGTTGGAATCGGTGCTCCTGAAAATTCGGGATGCGGTGATCGGCGAAGCGGCCGGGGGCTCAAGACCCGGCGAGCCGGGTCAAATCCGGAGATGAAACCCCCGTCCAGGAAAACCGCTTCCCGAAAGCGCAAATCCTTCTACGTCACGACACCTATCTATTACGTCAACGACGTCCCTCACATCGGGCATGCCTACACGACGATCGCGGCCGACGTCCTCGCGCGCCATAGACGGCTCCGGGGCTATGACACCTTTTTCCTGACCGGGACGGACGAACACGGACAGAAGGTTCAGCAGGCGGCCTCCAAGAAGGGCCTGGATCCTCAGGTCCATGCCGACCGGATGGTCGTGGCGTTCAAAGAGCTTTGGAAGCGTCTGGCGATTTCTAACGACGACTTTGTCCGCACGACCGAGGACCGCCACAAGCGGGTCGTGCAGGAAGTCCTCCGGCGGCTGCAGGCGAAGGGGGTTCTCTACAAGGCGCCTTACGAGGGCTGGTACTGCCTGCCGGATGAACGGTTCTGGGCCGATGACGAAGTGGCGGATGGAAATTGTCCCGAGTGCGGTCGGCCGGTTGAACGGATTTCGGAATCGAACTACTTTTTCAAGATGAGCGCCTACCGGGATTCCTTAATCCGGCATATCCGGAAGCACCCCGGATTCATTCAGCCCGAAAGCCGTCGGAACGAGGTGTTGGGCTTTCTGGATCGGCCGCTCGAAAATCTTTGCATTTCCCGTCCGCGGACTCGACTCGCCTGGGGCATTCCCTTTCCCGATGATCCGGACTACGTCACGTACGTCTGGGTGGATGCCCTCGTCAATTATATCTCGGTCCCCGGCTACGGCACGGACAAACGGCGCTTTGCGAAGTGGTGGCCGGCCGATGTGCATCTGGTCGGAAAGGATATCCTGACGACGCATGCGGTATATTGGTCGACGCTGCTTATGGCGCTCGGGCTTGATCTTCCGAAGACCTTGTTCGCGCACGGCTGGTGGACCGTCGATGGTGAAAAGATGTCGAAAAGCCGCGGCAACGTGATCGATCCGGGTGCGATGGCCGCGGAGTATGGGACGGACGCCTTCCGTTACTTTCTCCTGCGGGAGGTTCCCTTCGGGCAGGACGGCGACTTTTCAAAGTCGGCGATGACGGCCCGCTACAACAGTGATCTGGCGAACGATCTGGGCAACCTTTATTCCCGCACGCTCGCGATGATCGAGCGGTATACCGGCGGAGTGCTCCCCAAGCCCCACCCGAAGGCGCTCAAGCCGGAGGACCGTCGGATGGCCGCGCTGGCCAGGTCGTTGAATCGCACGGTCGGCCGAGAAACGGAACGGTTCGCATTTCACCGGGCGCTTCGCGAGATCTGGACGCTCGTGGATTTCGCCAACGGATATGTCGAGCGGACCGCCCCGTGGGATTTGGCGAAAGAGCCCCAAAAACGGCCCCGGTTGGACGTGGTGCTGTATCATCTGGCCGAAACGCTGCGCCTCCTCGCGGTTTATCTGTTTCCCTTCATGCCTGCGACGGCCCGACGCATGACGGCGGAGCTGGGTTGTCCGTCATTGCTGGACCGGGTGTTGAAGCCGCAGGACTATCCGTGGGGAAGGCTCAAGCCGGGTCAGGCCGTTCAGAAAGGGAAGCCGCTTTTTCCGCGCATTGAATCACCGCGGGCCGTTATGGAACCGGAAACCGCCGCAGCCACGAAGCCTTCGAAGGAGAGAACCATGGAATTGACACGCAGCGAAGCGTCCTACATCTCGATCGACGAATTCCGGAAGCTGGATCTCCGGGTCGGCCGAATCCTCACGGCTGAAAAAATAGCGGGGGCCGACAAACTGCTAAAACTTTCGATCCAAATCGGCGCCGAAACCAGACAGGTGGTTGCCGGAATCGCGACGAAGTACGCGCCCGAGCAACTGATCGGCCGATCGGTCGTTCTGGTGGCGAATCTAAAGCCGGCTGTCATCCGCGGAATCGAGTCCCAGGGAATGATCCTGGCGGCGGGCGATAAAACGGTCGAGGCCCTGGCGACCTTTGCCGAACCGGTAGAGCCCGGAACGCGCGTCAAATGAGTTCGCCCCCCAATTTATTGACTTGACTTCCTCCCGCGACAGCCGGTAAAATCAGCCTCTTTTTGTGTCGCTGTCTATGAATTACCCCGGCCGGCATGGAGGTGACGGGCAACCATCAGGAGGAAACCCAATGGCGGTATTGATCAGGCGTTATAAATTGGCCACAGGCCAGACCAAAGAGGATCGGATTACGGATCCGGACCGGATCGAGCGGTACCTGGGGATGTTTGAACGCGAGGATGTCAAACAACTTCAAACGGGTCAAAAGGTAACCATCGAGAAGGACGAGTGGCAGCTCCTGCCTTGACTCGTCCGGTCCCGTGGCCGGATCACTCGGCCAACGACCCCCTTCAAAACTGGCATTGAAACGCGGGGTCTATTATAATAAACACATGCAGCGGCGTCGGTTTCTTAAAGGGTTCATCGGTATGATCCTGACCGTCTTCGTGGCTCGAAGAGGGTTTGGGAAGGGTGACGATATGCCCGGAAAAATCCAAAAGATTCATAAAACCGAAGACGAATGGCGAAAGATGCTTACGCCGGAGCAGTTTTATGTCCTGCGCGAGGAAGGAACGGAGCGGCCCTTCACAAGCTTCCTCCTTGAGGAAAAACGCAAGGGCCAATATGTTTGTGCGGGCTGCGAACTGCCCTTATTCGCCTCCGAGATGAAATTCGACAGCGGCACAGGCTGGCCGAGTTTCTTCACGACCCTTGAAGGACGGGTGGAGACGAAGCGCGATTATATGCTGATTTTCCCCCGTACGGAATACCACTGCGCCCGGTGCGGAGGCCACCAGGGGCATGTCTTTGACGATGGCCCGCCGCCCACCGGACAGCGCTGGTGCAACAACGGTGTCGCCCTGGAATTTATTCCGGACAAGGGCTGAGCGATAACGGTCGGCCGCTCCTAAAACATCCCGTGCCGTCTGGGGAATAAAAACAGAGCCAACAGGAAGACCAGTTTCAGCCACAAGCGAAACCCCAGCCCGGACAGCTTCATTAAATTATCGGCTCAATGATGGTCGTGCTCCCGACGGACGCAATAAGGTCCCTCGCAGCCCTTAAGATCCACGGTGGGATCCATTTCCGGAGGAATCCGGAAACGGGTTTGGGTCTCATAAAGCGGCCGGACAACCTTGCGAGCGTCGAATTCAAAGTTGAGCATCGCCGCTCCATGGGGTGAAATCGTAATCAGCTTCTGAACCGGCTTCATGTGGGGATGCCAGGCGATGACCTTATAGGTTCCCGGGGGAATATTCTCGATCGTGAACTCCCCGCCTTTTCCCGTCTTCGCGAAGTAGGGGTTATCGACGACCCACGCCCAGGTCTGCATGTATTCATGCATCTCGCAGATGATCTGGGCGATTTGCATTCCATTTTCCAGATCGATGTATCCGCTGCTGGCCTGATAGGAGACCGGGACTGGAAAACTCAGAACGCGATTCCCCTTTTCCGGCTGGTAGACTTGGGTGGCATGGCTGATCGGATCGCGGTTGACAACGGACAGCAGGGTATGGTTTCTGATGATGGTGAGCAGCGGGTGGACGTGGACCAGTTGACCATGGTGGAATTCGAACTGCTCGCTCTCCGGGACATCGGCCGGATGAAACATGCAGTTCACGGTTACCAACTCGGTGTCGCGGGAACGAAAAGCCTTTCCCCGCTGGACATCCTGGATCGCGACGACCGCATCCTGCAGGCCTCCGGCGTCGTCCACGTTGAATTCCCGCAGCAGAACGAGGCCCTCCCCGTTGGAAATCTTTTTGCAATAATCGCCGAAGGGGTACAGGACCATCGGAAACACACGGGGCTCCGGGACCGGGCCTCGAAGCGTAACCTTTCCCGTGATCGTTCCGCCGGACTGCACATCGACCGCCTCGTAGGCCGATGCAAAGGAACGCCATGCCAGAAAGATCATCACCGCGAGGAGGGAGGGTTTGCACCGTCGGAAAAGTGTATTCATGATTTACAGTCGTCCCAATTCCCCTTTTACCTGCTTCGCCAGTTCGTGGTCCGCGTGGGCACTGACCAGTTGCGTCCAGACTTGTTTCGCGCCGCCCGGGTCTCGTTTCGATTGGAGCAGGATCAACCCCTTGTTGTAAAGAGCCTCCGGATTGTCTTTCTGCATGGACAGGATTTCGTCCAACTGATGAAGGGCCTCATCCGGTTTTTGCATGAAGATGTAGCAGTTCGAGAGACTCAGCCGGGCGTTGATGTTTTTGGGGTCTGATTTGAGGGCCCGTTCGTAATAATCCTGCGACTTCTCGAAGCGCTGAATCATAAAATTGGCATCGGCGAGACTGATGAGGGCCCGGACATCGTTCGGGTCCTGTTCGATTTTTTTCTTGTCGGCCTGAATCTGTTCCATGGAAAACTTGCCTTGGTCAAAGGGAACGATGTAGAGCGAAAGGGACTGGGGCTGCTGCGCCGGAGGAGGAACGGCCTGTTGGGCGGCGGGCGGTGTGTAGGACGGTCCGGATGAAGGAGAAGAACTGTTTTGATTGCAGCCGGCAAAAAATGCCGCCAGGATGAAGAGGGACGGGAGGGCCGGAGCCTTGACGATCTTATTCATTTCGATCTCCTCGTATATATTATATTAGATCCGGGCTGATCGAAGGTAGCAGTTTTATCCGGAAATTTCAAGGACTGTTTCCTTGAAAATAACCCAGGGCTCCGGTACAATTCAGGATGAATCCCGGATCTGGCATGAGACATCCGATGTTGATCGACAGCCACACTCACCTCTATGATCCCGTCTATGACGCCGACCGCGATGAAGTGATCCGCCGGGCCCGCGAGGCCGGGATCCGGGCGGTCGTTTCGATCGGCTGCGATCTTGAGACCAGCCGCCGTGCGGTGGAACTGGCGGAGCGGCACGAGATCATTTACGCCTCGGTCGGCGTCCATCCCCACGAGGTCAAGCACCTGGATGACGCCGCCCTGACCAAGCTCCGGCGATTGGCCGCTCATAAAAAAGTGGTCGGTTATGGGGAGATCGGGTTGGATTACTACTATCGGCACTCCCCCAAGGAGATTCAGCAGCGGCAGTTTCGCTCCCAGATCGGCCTGGCCAAGACGCTGGGCCTGCCCATCGTGGTTCATTCCCGGGATGCGAAGTCCGACACGCTGGCCATCTTGAAGGAGGAAGGGGCCGAGACGGTCGGGGGCGTAATGCATTGTTTCACGGGCGATCTGGAGATGGCCCGTGCGGCGATCGAGATGAATTTTTACATATCGTTCTCGGGAGTGCTGACTTTTACCAATGCCGGAGCGCTCCGTGAAGTGGCCCGGGCCCTGCCTCTCGAGAAGGTACTGGTCGAGACCGACTGTCCCTATCTTTCGCCCGTTCCCAACCGGGGCCGGCGGAACGAGCCGGCCTATGTCCGGCTCACGGCGCAGGTCCTTTCCCGGTTGCATCCCTCGCTGCCCCCGGATTCGGTGATGAAGATCACGGCGGACAACGCCGCCAAGCTGTTTCGGATATCCGTTCCGGATTTCTAATCGTTCCTAATATCCCCCCGTGGGGTTGAGTCCGACCGCCTGGTCAATTCGTTCTAACTGCCCGCCAATATTGACCGTTTGCGATTTTCGTGCTATGGTATTAGCGAGATGAATACGCCGGTTCATTACGGAAAATATCTCTTGATCGACAAAGTCGGCACGGGCGGAATGGCCGAACTGTTCATGGCCAAACAGACCGGGCTCAAGGGTTTTGAAAAGATGATGGCGATCAAGCGCATCCTCCCCCACCTGACCGAGGATGCCGAATTTATTTCGATGTTCATCAACGAGGCGAAGCTCGCCGCGCTCCTGACCCACCAGAACATCGTTCAGATCTTCGATCTGGGCCATGTCGAAAATTCCTATTTCATCGCCATGGAGTACGTGATGGGAAAGGACCTGCGGACGATCCTTCAGCGTGCGAAGGCCCTCCATCTTCCCATGTCGATCGGTCACGCCCTGCTGATCATCACCAAAGTCTGCGCCGGTCTGGATTATGCCCACCGGAAGAAGGATCTGACCGGCCGGGACTTGAACATTGTTCATCGCGACGTCAGCCCGCAGAACATCTTGGTTTCCTACGAGGGGGAAATCAAATTGGTCGACTTCGGAATCGCAAAGGCCGCCAGTCAGAGTTCCGAGACGCGTACCGGAATCCTGAAGGGAAAATTGTCCTACATGGCGCCGGAGCAGGCTTGGGGACGTCCGGTCGACCGACGGGCGGATATTTTTGCCGTTGGAATCCTGCTGTATGAGCTCCTCACCGGCCACAAACTGTTCAAGGGCGACAACGACTTCAACACGCTGGAGAAGGTTCGCGAGGCCCAAGTGGAGCCCCCCCCGACTTCGCTCAACCAACAGGTGGCGCCGGAACTCGAGGCGATCATCCTCAAGGCCTTGGCCAAGGAGCCGGACCAACGCTTCCAGTCCGCGTCCGAATTGCAGACCGCGCTGGAAGATCACATGTCCAAAAAGGGATATGATTTCAGCGCGGTCCGGTTGGCGCAATATCTCCAGACCCTGTTTCAGCACGACATTGAGCAGGACAGTCATCGATTCCAGACCGCCAGCGGCACGTCGGTCGGCGCGGGCCTCCCCGATCAGAGCACGGTCATTCGTCCGCGTCATGCGGGGGACGGGGCTCATGAGACGACACCCTCCCGGTCCAGCGGCCGCCGGCCGATGCCGACCCCTCTTCGGCCGTCTCGTCGTGCGTCCGCTTTCCGGACGGCCCTCCTGACTTTTCTGTCGATCATGGGCGCGGCCATGGGGATCTCGACGATCAATCCGCCGTTTCTTCAATCCATCGCCCAGAACTCCCCGGAGGTCCGGGTGGCCGTGCTCCGCCTGTCAACATGGCCCGCCCTGACGGTCGAATGGGCCCGTCATCTTCTTACGGCCGCGTCCGGATCGTCAAGCCCGGCGTCCGAGGTCGCGGTATCGCCGCAGCCCGTCTCGGAACGGGTCCCTCCTCCCGCCGTTCAGCCTGAACCCCCGGCGGCAGTTGATTCGCCCCCACCCGGCCCTGTCGTCGAACCCGGATCTCAGGAGCCCGTAACTCTGCCAGCCGAGATTACCGAAGAACCGGATCGGAGATTGACCCCGTTGGAAAAAGAAGAGACCCGCAGGCTCCTCAAAGACGCCAAGGCGGCATACGATGAACGCCGCTTGGACGATGCCGAGCGTATGTTTCGGCGGATTATCGAATTGAATCCCAAGGTTCCGGTCGCCTACCACTTCCTGGGAATGATCACATTGGAACGAAAAGATCCGGACGGGGCGAACCGTATTTTCGAAGAGGCTTCGCGGAAATTTCCGGATTATCCCGTCTTGCATTACGATCTGGGTTTCTTGTATCTTAAACGGGGCGTGATTTCACAGGCCCAGGACGAATTGCAAAAGGCCTTGGCCTTAAACCCCAGGGCGCCGATGGCCGATCGCGCGCGGACCGTTCTTCAGGATTTCAAACGGCCTTCCGATCCGCAGGAAGTCAAGCCGCCGGCGGTCGATCAGGAATCGGATTCTTCGACCGGCGCCGCACCACCCCAATAAGAATCAAACGAGACCCTCCGATGAACGTCAGCTGCGATGACTGTCATACGATCTATGAACTTCCAAAAGGTCAGGAGGGTATCCTGGGTTGTCCGTTCTGCGAACACGTGAATCGCCCGAAACAGGGACGTCCCCGCGAGACCGTGCCCCCTTCCGATAGCCAGGTATTGGACCGCAGCAAGACGATGCTGGGGTCGATGGAAGGGGAGTTGGCGGATGACGGCACCTCCGTTCGTCGGGCCATCGCAGGGAAAAGGATCGGTTTGGCGGCCGACCTGGAGGCTGTCCTGGTCGTCCTGGAGGGGGAAGGAAAGGGAAAGCGGATCGCCCTCAACAAGCATCGGATCACTTTCGGCCGGAAACAGGCCGATGTGGCGCTATCCGATCCGGAGGCCTCCCGCCAGCATTGCGCCCTGGTGCTTTACGGGGACTTTGCCGTGGTGAGGGATCTGGGCAGTGCCAATGGTACGAAAGTAAACCATCGCATCGTGAAGGAAGGCCTGATGAAGTCCGGAGACACGCTTCAGATCGGTTCCACCGTATTTCAATTCATGTTGTCGTCGAAGACCGCCCATTCCCCCGGTCACTGAAGACAAAATGCAAAGGATGCGTTTGTCGAAACGTTCCGTCTTGGCGCTCGGAGCCTTGGCCCTGCTCGTCCTGCTCCAGGTCGGACCGTCGGCATGCATAAAGAAATCCGACGATGATATGGTATGGGTTCCGGCCGGCGAATTCTTAATGGGAACGGACGAGGTTGACGCCGCCAATGAAGCATTGGACTACGGTTTGCCGCATCCCTGGTATGAGGATGAACATCCGCTTCACCGGGTGAACCTGCCGGCCTTTTATATCGATGAATATGAAGTGACCAACGAAAAATATAAACGATTCCTCGGGGCCGGGAAGCACGCATGGCCCGATGACTGGAAAAACGGGACCTACCCGGAAGGACGGGCCAAATTCCCGGTTGCCTATGTGAGTTGGTTTGATGCCGATGAATACTGCCGCTGGGCGGGAAAGCGTCTCCCCACCGAAGAGGAATGGGAAAAGACCGCACGAGGACCGGACAGTTTCAAATACCCATGGGGAAACCTCTATAACCCGGACCTGGGGAACATCTCAAAGGGGCCGGTGATGGCCGCATCGGCCGTCGCGGTCGGACAGTATGCGGGCGGCAGAAGCCCTTACGGAGCCTACGATATGATCGGCAATGTCTGGGAATGGACGGCCAGCTGGTACAGGCCCTACCCGGGCAACGAGGCGCAGAATGAAAACTTCGGCCAGGTCTTTCGCGTAACCCGGGGACTGTCCTTCATGGGAATCGGGCATTATCCTCCGGAGGTCTATAAGAAGGTCGCCTCCATTATCGCCCGTGCCTCGTTTCGCTCCTATGATTACCCGACATCCCGTCTGACCGATGTCGGTTTCCGGTGCGCCCGTTCGGTTAAATAGGATGGCGATTAAAACCTCTTCGGTAAGATCAAGGGTGATCGGGATCGTCAGCGGCATGGTCATTTCGGCGGCTGTTTTGACTCTCTTGGTCCTGTGGCCCCTTTCCAATGAGACCGTAACCGTTGTTCCTCCGCCTAACCCGCCGGTGCCAGCCCCCCCCGCGATAACGACGGAGCCTCCCCAATCCGCCATCCCCCTCCCGCCTCCGCCCGAACCCGAATCGGCCGGGGGGGGGATCGAGGGGCCCCGGTCAAAGGAAGCGGGGCCGACGAAGGTTCCTAAACCGGAATCCCGACCGGCGGCCGAAAAAGACCGCGGGGCCTCGAAGCCAACCGAACCCGAAAAAAATCCCGCTCCGGACACCGTCGTTCCCGCGGCGCCTTCCCGATCGTTCAGCCCATCGGACCTTCAGGAGGTCCATACGCTGCTGAATCGTTTGAAAACCGCCTACGCGGAAAAGGATATACTTTCTATAAAAAAAGAAGTTGCGCTGTCAACGGAACAAGAAAGTTTCTTGAAAAAGATCTTTAATTCATACAAGACCGTTCAGTCCGATGTCGAGGCGGTGAAAATTGTGCAGGACCAGTTAACGAGCGCTATTTTGATCACCGCATTGGAAAATGAAAGGGGCAATGTCGTGATCCCTGCTTCGAGCTGGGGGAGGCAATCTTTGCGGATCGCGGTCTCGGAGAGCCAAGTGAGCAAGGTCACACTGGACGCGGATGATTTTCAAAGCTCGCAAAGGGGGCCGCTGGATTTGATCGCGCCCGTTATAGTCCATTCCCTGCCCGCCTACACCGCTAGGCCCGGAGAACCGAGCGAGGTTACCGCCACGATCACGGACAACGTCAAGGTGGATGTGGCGATGCTCCATTTCCGGGCTCAAGGTGAGAAAAATTATGAATCGATCCGGATGACCGAAGGGTCGAACCATGCCTTCACGGCCCCGATTCCGGGCTCGATGATAAAGGCCGAGAGCACCAGCATGGAATACTACATCGAGGCGAGAGATTCGGAGGGTAATCTCGCGCTGGAAGGCCGGCCGAACGCCCCCCTGGTCATCGCCGTCGTTCCCACCCCGACCGAATGATCTTCACTCGATCTTCCGGATGTGAACCTGCAGAACCGTGGCGCCGAGGCGGATCTTGTCCTTATCCTTCAGCAGGTCATCTTTGATTTGAAAATCGTTCAGGAAGGTTCCGGAGGCGCTGTTCAGATCCCGTAGCACGACCACGTCGTCGTAGACCTCGATCACGCAATGGAGCTTGGAGACGCCCGGATCTTGAACGTCCACATCCGCGTCGTCGCGGCCAAAGGTGACGCGGCTCTTCTTGGAGAGGATGAAGGCATGGCCGGCATTCACGCCTTCGAGGATATGAAGGCCGATCTTACGGTCGGCGGGAAGAACCATGTTCTTTCCCTGGATGGCTCGATCGACGCGATTCATAGCTTATTCAACCGAAGACGTCTTTTGCGTTCCTGTTTGGATAGGCGCCTCGGGTTTCCCTTCTTTTCCGTCCCGGGGGCCGCGGTGTCGTCTTCGAGTACGATTTCCTTGTCCGGGTGGCCGCTCACGGCCCGAGACAAGCGCGTCTCGAATTCTCCCGCCGAAACCGCCACCCCGCCGGCCGCTTGGACATGGCGGGCCACCTCCCGGTCGGAGGACACCACCAGGCAAGCGCTTCCCAATTCATCGGCCATTCGTGCGATCACCTGATCCGCCCGCTCGCCGTGGCGTGAGAAAACGACCTCGATCCCGCGGCGGAGCTCGCCGTGTTCATCCGGCCAGCCGGACCTCCAGCCGTCGAAAACTACCGTGACCGGATGGCCCTTGAGCCCTTGATAGCGGGCCAGCCGGTCGATTAACTCCTCACGGCGGGCTTCGATATTGCCCTGCAGACCTTTCTCCCTTCCGATGAAATTATATCCGTCCACAATAATCCGGATGGCCATGGGCTCTAAAGATAATCCAGCTTTCGAAGAAAGTCAATCCATGCATATTGACAACGCCGACGGAGTCGGCTAAATTGGGGACGATGAGACCGGACCAGCCCTACCAAAAATGCGGCGCGGGCCACTGGATACTCATCCTGGCCATCGGGTGGAACTTGTTGTCGCCCGCTTCCCCTTCCCAAGCCGACGGGCGCGGCCCGGAGACGCTTTTCAACGCCGGGATGCAATGTCAGGAACGCCTGGCGCACTCGCCGAAACTCCGGAAGCTCCGCCGGAACTGGGAAAACTGCATCGGTAATTTCACCGCTTTTCTCGCCCAATACCCCAATCATCGGTTGGCCGAAAAATCGGTCTTCGTCCTGGGCGACCTGTACGCCGGACTGTATCGCTATTCCAATAAACCTCGGGACAAGGAGAAATCCCGGGAATACTACCGGACGCTGATTGCAAGCTATCCCGACGGATCCTACACACGGGAGGCTCAGCGACGGCTCGATCCCCACAAAAATCCGGTCCCTCCCGTTTCGATCACCACCGTTCAGAGCATCCGGCACTGGATCTATCCGGATTATACCCGTCTGGTTCTGGACATGGACCGCGGCATCGAATTTCGACTGGAAGATTCCAGGATTCCTTCACCAGGCAGTTCCAACGGGGAGCTTATGCGGATCACGCTCAACCGGACCCGTTTATCCCCCGAAGCGCAAAGAGGGGTGGCCGACCTGACCGACGGGCTGCTCCGGCGAATCACGCTGCGGCCGACCGAAACGGACGGGATCCGAGTATATATCAACGTCAAAAATCTAAGGGAACCACCCAAGATCATCCCCTTGAGCAACCCGGACCGACTGGTGATCGATCTCTTTGGACCGACCCACGCGGACGGCCCCGCACTCCCCGATGCTCCTGACCCGTCCTTGCCGAAGACAGCGGGCGGGGGAACGGTGGTCGCCCAGGCGCAGCCGCTGGACTTTAAGACGATCGTGATCGATCCCGGGCACGGCGGAAAAGATCCCGGTGCGATCGGAAGGACCGGCGTGACCGAGAAGGATGTGGTCCTAGATATCGGCCTGCGATTGCGAAGCCTGATCCAGCAACGCTTGGGCATCAAGGTGATCATGACCCGGGATGACGATACGTTTATTTCGCTGGACGATCGGACTCTGATCGCCAATTCGAAGAAGGCCGATCTGTTCGTTTCCATTCATGTCAATTCCCATCCGCAAAGAAGGACCCGCGGCGTGGAGATCTATCACCTCGGACAATCCTCCGACCGCCACGCGCTGGCCGTGGCCGCGCGGGAAAACAATGTCTCGATGCGATCCTTGGACAACCTGGACAGGACGGTGAAACAAATCCTTTTCGATCTGGGCCGGGACTACAACATGGAACAGTCCCAGGACCTGGCTTATTTCACGCGCCAGTCCTTCCAAACCACGCTCGAGAAGCGATACGATTATACCGTCGTGGACCACGGCGTGAAACGGGCGCCGTTCTATGTCCTTTTGAATTCGAATATGCCAAGCATCCTGGCCGAAGTTTCTTTCATTAGCAATCCGACGGAAGAACAGCTTCTTCGAAGGAACCAATACCGCCAGGCCATCGCCGAATCCCTGTTCCAGGGGATCCTCGCCTACTTGACGGCCCTCAAGCCGATTTCGTGATACATGCCGAACATCAAACTCGTCATTGAATATGACGGCTCGCGCTATCACGGCTGGCAGCGTCAACCGAACCTCCCGACGGTGCAGGGAGCGCTGGAAGCGGCGGTCGACGCCATCTCGCAACAACGACCGACGGTGATCGGGGCCGGCCGGACCGATGCCGGCGTTCACGCTCAGGGCCAGGTGGCGAACTTCAAAGTGAACGCCCGTCTCACTTCCGCCGCCTGGATGCGCGCTCTGAACAGCCTCCTTCCAGAGGATATCGTCGTTGTAGGCGCCCAAAAAGTTTCAAGTCGTTTCCACGCGCGGTTTTCGGCGGTCGGCAAGATCTACCACTACCGAATTTTAAACCGTCGATATCCTCCGGCCATCGGCCGCCAGTACGTTTGGACCGTTTACAGCGCATTGGACCTGCGACGCATGAGGTCGGCCGCCAAGGCTCTTCTGGGAAAGCATGATTTCAGTTCCTTTCGGGGGTCCGATTCATCCGAGGTTCGCGTGAGGGGAAAAAAACGGTCTGCGGTCTGTCGTATCCGCCGTCTGGAGCTTGCAAGACGACGCGATCACCTTGTCATCACCATCGAGGCCGATCGATTTTTACAGCAAATGGTCCGAACGATCGTGGGAACATTGGTGGAGGTCGGAAGGGGCCGATTCAGCCCGCGGGATATCCCGCTTCTGCTCCAAAAAAAAGACCGCCGGTTCGGCGGTCCGACGGCCCCTCCCCAGGGCCTGTGCCTGGTCAAGGTCTTTTACAAGTAGCTATCCGCCTGCGGGCTCCGCGGATTTGGCCATGATCTTCTGGATTTTCTCGACCACCTTGTTCGGTGTCGTGGTCGCTTTGACCAAAAAATCCGCGGCCCCGGCCGTGATCGCCTGGCCGACCTCATCCGAATTTCCCTTGCCCGAGAAGACGACCACGGGAATATCCTTCAACTGCGGGTCGGCCTTGATGGTCACTAAAAACTTGAAACCGTCCATCACCGGCATCACCAGATCCAACAAAATGATGTCCGGTTTCTCGGCGGTGATCGCCTTGATGGCTTCTAAGCCGTTGTTCGCCGTCGTCACGACGTAACCCTCGGTCAACAGCTTTGTCTTGTACAATTTTAGGTAGAACTCGGTGTCGTCCACCAATAAAACTTTCCCATTCATCCCTCTCCTTCTTTCGGTTTCTGGAGGCGTTCCCCCAGCGCCTCGTCCAACCGCTTTTTTAAATCCAGGATCATCCGTTCCTGAGCCTCCAGGCGTTCCGCAATGGGATCCGGAATATTCGTATGGTCCATTTGAACCTCCGGCGCCTCCTCCGTCGCGGTCTTGATGATTCTCCCGGGAACACCCACCACCGTGGCATGTGGCGGGACGGATCGGAGCACGACCGAGTTGGCGCCGATCTTGACATGATCCCCGATCGTGATGGCACCAAGAACCTTGGCCCCCGCGCCCACCACCACATGGTTTCCCAGGGTGGGATGACGCTTGCCCCGTTCTTTTCCGGTGCCGCCGAGGGTGACGCCCTGAAACAGGGTGACGTCGTCGCCGATTTCGGTCGTTTCACCGATCACCACGCCCATTCCGTGATCGATGAAAAACCCGGACCCGATCCGCGCGGCAGGATGGATCTCGATTCCCGTAAACCAGCGCGCCAGGGTCGCGATCAGCCTGGGGAACACCGGAACGTTCCATTCCCGGAGCCGATGGGCGATCCGATGGCTCACGATGGCCTGAAATCCGGCGTAGGTCAACACGACCTCCAACCGATTGGTGGCCGCCGGATCGCGTTCAAAGACAACCTGAAAATCGCGCCGTAGGGTATCCAACATGATCAGGCTCGATACAGGGTGCAGACGGCCTGGGCCGCGATGCTTTCGCCGCGTCCGATGGAGTCCAGTCCTTCGGCCGTCTTCGCTTTAAGATTCACCGCCCCTTCCTCCACGCCGATCGTCTTGGCGATCTGCACCCGCATCGCATCCAGATACGGCATAAGGCGGGGCGCCTGGGCGATGATGACCGTGTCGATATGGAGAATGACAAACCGTCCCGCTTTCAATCGATCGCAAACTTTTTCAAGCAGGCGGAGGCTCGAGATGCCCTTGTATTTCGGATCGGTGTCCGGAAAGTGGCGGCCCAGATCCCCTTCTCCCGCGGCGCCCAGCAGCGCATCGGCGATGGCATGGCAGAGCACGTCGGCGTCCGAGTGGCCCGCCAGCCCCTTGGAATACGGAATCTCCACCCCGCCGATCATGAGCGGCCGATTCGCCTGCAAGGGATGGATATCATATCCGATGCCTGTGCGGATCTGTGGATACGTCATCGCTTCGCTCGTTTTCTTTGGGCCCGACGCATCCGGATGATTTGTTCCGCGAGGTCCAAGTCGTCCTTCGTGGTGATCTTGATGTTTTCCCAGCTCCCCTCGACCGCCCGTACCCGGTAGCCCAAGCGTTCCACAAGGGCCGAATCGTCCGTGCTGTTGACCCCATCAACATACGCTTTTGAGTAGGCTTCAATCAAGATATTCTTTAAAAATACCTGGGGCGTTTGGGCCAGATAGAGACGGGCGCGTTCCGGGGTGCGATCGACCGTTCCGTCCTCGCGGACATATTTCGGGGTATCTTTAAGCGGTACGGCCGCGACCGCCCCGTCGGCTTTCTCCGAGGCTTTAATCACTTTTTTGAGCAAAGCCGGGGAAAGAAAGGGACGGACGCCGTCGTGCACCACGACACGGACCGTTTCGGGGGACAGGTTCGTTAGACCCCGATAGACCGAATCCTGTCGGGTCGCTCCGCCTTCAACGGTCCGGGTCACTTTCTGCAGTCCGTAGGGCTCCAGCAATTCTTCCCGACACTGTTTCTCGCGGCCTTGGGGGACGACCAGGCAGACTTCGTGAACGAACGGCGAGGTTTCGAAGACCTTCAGGGTATGGACAAGAATCGGTATCCCGTCGAGCCGCAGGAACTGTTTCGGCGTGGATCGCCCCATTCTTCGGCCGCTGCCGGCCGCCGGAATGACCGCCGCGACTCGGGAGGTCATGCGGAGGGATCCCCGGAGGCGAGCGGCGGGATCCTAGGCGTGTTCGCGCGTGACATGAGCCTCTTCCTTTTCTTTTTCCTTCTCGGTCCCCTCCCTCAGCCGGGTGAAGATCATGCGCCCGGCGGTGGTTTGTAAGACGCTGGTCACCACCACGTCGACATTCTTGCCGATCAACCGCTTGGCGTTGTCCACCACGATCATCGTTCCATCATCGAGATAGGCCACGCCCTGGCCCGCCTCCTTGCCCTCCTTTAGGATGAAGACGCGGAGGACTTCACCGGGGAGGACCACCGGTTTCAGCGAGTTGGACAACTCGTTGATGTTGAGGACGCGGACCCCCTGAAGCTCCGCCACCTTGTTGAGGTTCAGATCATTGGTGATGATCTTGGCATCGATCTCCTTGCCCAGCGCCACCAGTTTTGCGTCCACGTTTCGAATATGGGGGAAATCGTTTTCCACGATGCGGACGTCGATATCCACCATTTTCTGGATTCGGTGAAGAACATCCAAACCCCGCCGCCCCCGGGCCCGCTTCATGGAGTCCGAAGAATCGGCTATGTGCTGAAGCTCGTGAAGAATGAATTGCGGGATGATGAAAGTTCCCTCCAGGAAACCGGTCTCGCACAAATCCGCAATCCGCCCTTCGATAATCACGCTGGTATCGAGGATTTTGTTGCTGGGTTCGTTCGACCCCATGCGGACCCACGGGCTGGCCTTCCGGGTCTGCAGCTCCCCTCCGATTTTCCTCCCGATGACGATGCCCAGGTAGCTGAGGAGCAGCAGGAGAAACAGCTGAACCGGAATGCGAATCGTCGGAAGATCCGGAAGAATGGAGGCGGCGGAAAAACCGATCACCCCTGCCGCGACGATCCCGGTGATCGTTCCCGTTGTTGCGCCCAGGACAACGCCCGCCGGGACGCGATGGATCTCCCGCTCGATCAGGATCCCCACGGCGGCGGTCAAAAGTCCTCCCCCGATGCCGATGAAATAAAATTCGTTCGCTTCCAACCCATGGGAGAATAGATATATGCCGGCCAATCCGCACAAGAATAAAAAGATAATACGTATGACCATGATGGCCTCCGTTTTAATCCTGGCTCAAAAATGAAACATGGCAGTCGATTTCCCTTAATAATCATAGCATCTCGCTTTGGGTCCGTCAAACGGCCCAGCCCCCTAGCCACGGGGAATGAGACCGCCCTCCTCCAAGCGCCTTTGGATTTCCGGGAGCGATGCTTCGGCTGCCTGGCGGCCCCGGTGAAGCAGTTCGCGGCCCCGTCTGAGATCGGTCAGACTGATGCCCGAAACGTTCACCGGCAATAAATAGTCGGCCTGCCGTCCCTCCTCTTCCGCGTTTTTACGGGACCACAGGGAGGCCATGTGGGTCGCAATCTGAATCATGTTGCGGGGGGGCTTTTTCCCATCCATGCCGCCGTAGTTCACATCCACTGCGATCACAAAATCCGCTGCCAATTCCTTCCGTGCGGCCAGGACCGGGATCTGGCTGACGAAACCCCCGTCCATCAACAGGCGGCCTCCGTGGGCCGTGGGTTTAAAAAAAACAGGAAGGCTGCAGCTCGCCTGCACCGCTTTTACAACGGAGCCTTCCCGAAGGACGACCTTGTTTCCCGTATTCATATCGGTCGCGACGACCGCCAGCGGGAGGGCCAATTGATCGAAGGTCAGGTCCCCAAGGAACTTATGTAGAAAACGGCCGATCCGATCGCTGCTGAACAGGCCCTGATGGGACATCACCGGTTGAGTTACCTGCCACCAATTCAAGCGGCCCACCTGGCGGATCAATTCTTCGACAGAAAACCGACCGGAGGCGAACAGCGCTCCCACCATGCTTCCTCCGCTCGTTCCGGACACAAGACGGATCGGTATCCCCGCCTTTTCCAAAACGTCGAGGACACTGAGATGGGCAATACAGCGGGCCGCCCCCCCGCTCAACGCGATACCGAGTTTGGCCACAGGAAAGATTCTCCTATCCACGAAAAAGTCCTCCGGAGAGGACTTTTTCGTGGATAAAACACTGAGGATGGTTTGACGACGTCATCAAGGCTTGAGCGCAAAGTAAGAATTTCTTCCCTGCCGGTTTACCAGAAGCAGTACCGTATCCTCTTTTCCCACCTTCGCCGCCAGACGGTCATAATCCTTGACCGATTTAACCGCCTGTCGGTTTATTTCCACGATCAGATCCCCCTCCCGAAGGCCCGAGTCCGCCGCGGCGCTGCCTTGCTCAACCTGCGTAATGACAACGCCCCTGTCGGACTTGGACAATCCATATTGCTGGGCCAGGCTGGGACTGAGGTCGCGCACCTCGATTCCGGATAGGGCCGTGCTGACCTCTCCCTCCGGGGCTCCGGAGGATTCCTCCTCTCCGCTCGCGAGCTCTTTCGGCTGCTCGGCGATCAGGAGTTCAAAATCCTTTTCCTTTTTGTCCCGGATGACGCCGACCTGCACTTTCTTTCCGACGGGAGTCTGTGCGACATGATTCCGGAGGATGCCGGTATTCTCAACCGGCTTGCCGTCGAACGAGATGATGACGTCTCCCTGCTGAAGGCCGGCCTTCGCCGCGGGGCTGTCTTCAAGGACGTCGGTCACCAACGCCCCCTTGGTTTCCGGCAAGGCGAACTGCTTGGCCAATTCCGGTGTCACGTCCTGGATGGAGACTCCCAGCCATCCACGGATCACCTTGCCGCTCTTCACCAGGCTGTCCATGACCGACTTGGCCATGTTGCTTGGAACCGCGAACCCGACGCCCATGTACCCGCCGCTTTGACTGAAGATGGCCGTGTTGATCCCGATCAATTCACCCCGGATATTGACCAGGGCTCCGCCCGAATTCCCGGGATTGATGGCGGCATCGGTCTGGATAAAATCCTCGTACTCGGCAATGCCGACGTTCGCGCGTCCGACGGCGCTGACGATCCCCATGGTCACCGTTTGGTTCAGGCCGAAGGGATTTCCTATGGCCAGAACGTACTCGCCTACCTGCAACTTGTCGGAATCACCCCAAGGAATGGTGGGGAGGTCCTTGGCATTGATCTTGACCACGGCCACGTCGGTCTTGGGATCGGTTCCGACCACCTTTCCCTTGAATTCCCGATTGTCGCCCAACAGGACTTTGATCTCATCCGCCTTGGCCACAACATGATTATTCGTCACGATCAGGCCGTTGGGATCGACGATCACGCCCGATCCCAGGCTCTGCTCCCGCCGTTCCCGTGGAACCTCGAACTGGCGGTAGAATTCGTCCCCGAAAAACTGTCGAAAAAAAGGATCCTGGAAGAAAGGGGTCATCGGTGCCCCCGAAGGCCCCTTGATCACGCGCGTGGTCGATATGTTGACGATGGCCGGCGTCGTGGCTTTGGCCACGGGGACAAAACCCTGATCCAGCGGGGGTGCGGCGAGGGTCTCCGCCATGCGGGGCGGGGCAGAAGAGCCGGACGGTCCCAAGGTGAGGCGACCTTCGTTGGCCGCGAGGATCAATCCGACGATAATGCCCAGACTTAAAAAAATACCGGCGCTCAATCCAATTAAAAAATATTTTCGATCCATCCACTTCATCATTATGATCCCTCTCCCTTTTCGTTTGAACCGTATGATTTCGTGTCTCGGTTTATAAATCAATTATAATAAATCCCAAACTCCAAAGTAAAGTTCTGTTGACAAGCGAAGAAACCATCTCTTATACTGAAACTGTGAACGATTGATCGCGGGCGACGCAAGCCCCTATTAAAAACGTAGGCCCCCAAAACGGAATTTATCCAGCGAGCAACGCAAGCGAGAGGGGGGAGGACTTCGACGAGTTCAGTCGAGTCGCGCCATCCGGCTTTGCCGGTGGAGGGGGCGACGCAAGCCCCTTTTAAACATGGACACCCACGAAAAAGAAAAGCTCAGGTTGTTGATTCAGGAATTGGCTCAGCTCATCAATGCCGTGCTGGTCCAGAGCCCTGAACTGCGTTCGGCCATTCAAGGCATCGAGGAAAAGGGATACCGGGTGGATCTAATCCTAGCCTCCATGACCCGCATCCTCAAGAAGAACGACGAGAATACCCCTGAAAAGATCGCATTCGAACCGACGGAATCCGATAAAAAGTTCCTCAAGGCCCATCGAATTTGCTGGGACAGCCTGTCCAATTCCTGATATCCCTCCGGCCCATCGAAAAAGCCATTGACAACTTCTCGCCCCCTCTGTTATTTTAAGCCCCCGTGCCGAGGTAGCTCAGTCGGTAGAGCAGAGGCCTGAAAAGCCTTGTGTCGGCAGTTCGATTCTGCCCCTCGGCACCAA
>DATKAN010000060.1 GCA_035498035.1 Nitrospiria bacterium | reverse complement strand
CCGGGAATGCTCGGAGAAATCGGTACAGAAAAGAATCCGGCCCAGGCGGACGGGATCCCGCTCGTGACCCGGACCGGCGAAGTCGTGCGCCGGTTTACGCACGACCAACACCGGGCACGAGGCCTTTCGAAGCACCCGCTCGGTCGCCGATCCCAGCATCAGGCGGTCGAATCCGCGCCGGCCGTGCGTTCCCATGACGATCATGTCCGCCTTCTGCGCGTCCGCAAAAGACAGAATCGCGTCCGAAGTTTCCCCTTGCTGCACAACGCATTCCGGCTCAATCTCCTCGTGTGTGTATTGCTTCACAAATGCCTTCAGCTGTTCCTTGCCCTTCTCGGAAAGTCCCCGGCAGAACTCATCAAAGGAATCCGCGGAGGGGGCATAGTAAACCGAAGGATGGTGCCCGAGCTCCACGATGTGTTGCACGAAAAGCTTGGCCCGATAATGCCGGGCCAGCGATAGGGCATAGCGATACGCACTTACGGAGAACTCCGAGAAATCCACGGGACAAACAATGCGCCTCAGTTCCAGCATGGCGGCTCCTTGCCGGCGTGTTTCTTGACTTCCACCCCCCCCCGGTTCCGCCTTCCTCGCGCGAGGCCGGAGAGGAATCTCCCGAGAAGAACGGTATTCCGACCCCCTTAGTTTACCATTGCCCGGCCGACCGACTCTATAGTAAATTATCACGAATGGAACGGATTCGTGTTCTAATCATGGGGGCCGCCGGCCGGGATTTTCACAACTTCAACGTGGCGTTTCGACAGAATCCTCGGTACGAGGTGGCGGCGTTCACGGCGGCGCAGATTCCGAACATCGCGGGACGAACGTATCCCCCGTCTCTCGCGGGGGCGCTGTATCCCGAGGGCATTCCGATCCACCCGGAGGCGGAGCTGGAGTCGCTGATCGAGGCCCGCCGGATCGATCGAGTCGTGTTTGCCTACAGCGACGTGTCCCACGAGGAGGTCATGCACGCGGCGTCCCGTGTCATCGCAAGCGGCGCCGACTTTGCGCTGCTGGGCCCGCGGGCCACCATGATCCCTTCCCGTAAACCCGTGGTGTCGGTCTGCGCGGTCCGAACGGGAGCGGGCAAGAGTCCGGCGGTTCGCGCCATCGCCCGGCGGCTTCGGGACGAGAGGCTCCGGGCGGTTGTGGTGCGTCATCCCATGCCTTACGGGGATCTCGCCAAGCAGGCGGTCCAACGCTTCGAATCCCTCGAGGATCTGAAACGGGCCGATTGCACCATCGAGGAAATGGAAGAATATGCCCCTCATCTTCGGGAGGGCGGGGTGGTCTACGCCGGCGTCGACTACGAGCGGATCATTCGGCAGGCCGAAGGCGAGGCCGATGTCATCCTCTGGGAGGGAGGGAACAACGACCTGCCCTTTCTCCGGTCCGACCTGGAGATCGTCCTCGTGGACCCGCACCGCGCCGGGCATGAAAGGACCTACTTTCCGGGAGAGGCCAACCTGTTGCGGGCGGATGTCTTGATCCTGACCAAGGTCGACACCGCCGGCGCGGCGCAGATCGACGCCGTGCGGGCCAACATTCGCACCTACAATCCGCACGCCGTCGTTCTGGAGTCCTCCATGCCGGTCGCGATCGACCACCCGGAGCGGGTTCGAGGGGCGCGGGTCCTCGTAATCGAGGACGGACCGACCCTGACTCATGGCGGGATGACGTTCGGGGCCGGCGTGCTGGCCGCCCGCCAGGCGGGCGCCCGGGAGCTCGTGGACCCGCGCCGGTATGCCGTCGGGAGCCTAGCGGACACGTTCGCCCGCTACCCGCACCTTGGGAATGTGCTGCCGGCCATGGGATACGGACCCGGCCAAATCGACGAGCTGGCCGAAACCATCCGCCGGACCGACTGTGATACGGTGGTGATCGCGACACCGGCGGACCTCCGGCGGGTCATCGAGATCCGACAACCGAGCTGCCGTGTCACCTACGAGTTTCAAGAGCGCGCGGGTCCTTCGTTGCGAGAGGTCCTGAGGGACGTGATCGCGAAGGCACGGGCCCAGGTCTGAGCCGCTGTGAGGGCCGTTAAGTCTCGGTCCCGTCCGTGATGATTTCATAATGCTGCGCCCGTTCGTCGAAACGGAGGAGGATCGCCCTCGCCCGGTCCGGGACCACGGCCGCCTCGTAATTCACTCCCGCAAAACGGCGCACGGCGTCCAGGGAATCAAACCGCATGATCGTGACGAATTCGACTTCTCCGCCGGCCTCGCGGCGGAGCAATTGTATATGCCTGAAGCCGGGAATTCGCCGATTCTGAATTCCGACGAAGATTTCATCCTTAAGCAGCGCCTCGTATTTGTCCGCGTCGTCCGGGGCTGTCCATCCGTGCCAGATTCGAGCCATCATTTTTTCCTCCTCACTTTCGAATTTAATTTCCCTTCGTGGGTCTCCCGCGGCCGCGCCCGGGGCCGGAGGGGGGCCGAGGTTCAATAGGGCCGGCCGGAAATCCAGGCGCGATCCACCACCTCGTTGAGGTCCAGCCTCCAGCGGCCGTCTTCGAGAACCAGGATGAAGGTTTCGCGTTCATACTCCGGAAGCATCGGCGCGAAGGGCGGCCGACTGATCGCGTACTTGGTATATTGATAGGCGACCGTGACCGAAACTTCAACCTGCTTCGGGTCGATCAAGCGCCCCTCGGCCTTCTGGAAACGCGTAAAGCAGCATTGAGGGCTTCGGGTCGCGTTTCGCATCAGGAAGGAGAAATGCTCCGCTGTCATCGAAGCCCGGAACCCTCTCGTCCCCAGCGCATACAGATCATCGTAGCGTTCCTCCTCCCATAACTCCGTCATCTTATCCAGACTCCGGATCGCCTCGGAGACCCGCTCCTCGATCTGTCTGTCCGTGAGGGCCGCCGCTTGCAGACCCGGCCCGTGCGATAACGTCCCGAATAAAACCGCCGCGCCCACGAAATAGGATCGGGATATCTTCATCATCGGCGGCACCCCGCCCCCTTTCGCAAGGACAAAGGCAGAGACGCTTCCCGCTCTATCGCCCCCCGGAATGATGCATGTGAACGACCTTCCATCCGTTTTTATATCGGCACAGGACGCAGGTCCAGCGGGTCTCGAAACTCCCGGCCTTGCTTCCGCCGACCTCGTTGTAGCGCAGGTCATACGCCGCCCAGGCCGTGTCCCCGTTCACCTTGATCGCGCTGTCGAGCGCCTCCGACTCGATCGCGCTCGTCTCGCGGAACTGCTCCTCGAACGAGGCCTTGATCGCGGGCCAGCCCACCTGCTTGTCCCCCGCCTGGGAGCCGTAGAAGACCATGTCGGGCTCGTGCGCCACCGCCGCTTCCAGCGCCTTGATGTCCCGCTTTTGAACCGCGTCCCTGAATTTTTCGATCACCGCCCTCACATCCTTCACCACCTGCGTTTCCATGATACACCTCCTCGATTGATGAATTCCGTTTCACCGAACATGTTCTCCTGCTTAACATCCCTCCTTTCCCCCGCGCGCGGAGAAAAAGGGGAGCCGGACTGGATTCTAAAACCCAAAAAGCCGAAGCCGACCCCGCCCCTCATTTGGCCAGCTGCGCGCGAAGGGCCCGCAATTCCCTCCGGCGCGCCGGGCTGGTCTCGGGATAACGCAGCCTGAGCCCCTGGAGCGTGTCGAGAATGATTTGCGAAATGACCAGGCGCGCGTTCTCCTTGTCGTCGGCCGGCACGATGTACCACGGCGCGGTGGGGGTGCTGGTCGCGCTCAGGCAGGCTTCATAGGCCTTCATATAGGCCCCCCATCGCCCCCTCTCGGCCAAATCGGCCCGGCTGAACTTCCAGTTCTTGTCGGGGTTGTCGATCCGGGCCAGGAGACGGCGGCGCTGCTCCTCCTTGGAGACGTGGAGGAAAAATTTCACGATCCGGGTGCCGTTGCGGTGTAGGTGCTTTTCCAGATCGAGAATCGACCGGTACCGGCCCGGCCAGATCTTCCCCTTGTCCAAAACCTCCTCCGGCAAGGCCTCGCTTCGCAGGACCTCGGGATGCACGCGCACGATCAGGACCTCCTCATAATAGGAGCGGTTGAAGATTCCGATCCGGCCCCGTTCCGGAAGACAGCGGGTCGTGCGCCAGAGAAAATCGTGCTCCAGCTCCTGCGGGCTCGGATGCGAAAAGCTGAAGACCTGGCAGCCCTGCGGGTTCACCCCGGACATCACGTGCTTGATCGCGCCGTCCTTCCCGGCCGCGTCCATGGCCTGAAAGATCAACAACAGCGCGTACCGATTGTGCGCGTACAGCATGTTTTGCAGCCGTCTGAGCCGCCCGATGTGGTCGGCCAGCAGCCGTTCGTAGTGCGCCTTCGACGCGTAAAAGGGTTTTACGCGCGTCGGCCACTTCCTGAGCTGCACCCCCTCCCCCTCACGAACCCGGAATGGCTTGACCTTGATTTTCATGCCCGGCCTATTCGAATATTGTCAATCGTAAATATTCTTTACGGCCATAACAAAACCCGTTAAAAAAACCCGGGCTGGTATGATTCCACTGCCCATGGCTCCATTCTCGAGCCCTCCCCCGGGCGTGAGGCCGGAGGGGGCGGAATACGTCGCACCGGACCCGCAGGGGCGCTTCGCGATGCGCCCCGCCGCGTCATGGCCCGTTATGAAACCGGGACACCGTCCCGTCCAGGATGATATCCGAAGGCTGGATGGGCTTCATCAAACGTATCCCTTCGATCGACCGGCAGCGGCTCAGGGCCACGTAGGTCTGCCCGTGCGCGAACGCGCCGCGCCCCAGATCGATGATCACGTTATCGAAGGTCTTGCCCTGGCTCTTATGGATGGTGATCGCCCAGGCGAGCTTGATCGGGTACTGCTTGAAGGAACCGGTCACCTTGGGCTCGATCCGGCCCTCGGCCTTGTTATATTCATAGCCGATTTTCTCCCACTCCGACGGCTCGACCGCGCAGGCGGAGTCGCCCAACGCGACGGTGATCGAATCGCGTGAAAGCTTTTGAACCACGCCGAGACTTCCGTTGACCCAGCGTTTGGAGGGATCATTCCGGACCATCATCACCTGGGCCCCCGCCTTCAGCTCCAAGCGTTCGTCCGTCGGGTAGGAGGCCTCGTCGAAATCCCCGTTCACCGCGGCGTCGAAGGCGTAGCCTTCCGAGTCCAGGGCCTCCAGACGGCTTCGATTGATGGCCGACGCACGCCGATTGGTGCTGGTGAGCGTGATCGCCGGACCCTCCTTCTCAAACCCCAAAGAGGGATCGCAGCGTCGATTGAGATCGACCAGATCGGATTCTTCGAGCTCGTTATTGCGGATTTTATTCAAGAGCCCGATAAAGCCGGAATCGCTCTGCCGGAACACCTTCCCCAGCTCGATCACTTCGAACTTATTTTCCTTAAACACACGGGCGTCGAAAAAGTACGGGCTCTCGTAGGTGTCGGCCAGATAATCCTGCAACTCCGGCTCGACGATGGGCGGGAGCTGGTAGAGATCCCCGATGCAGATCACCTGGACGCCCCCGAAGGCCTCGTCCGGGCGGTGGCGGTTCAATCGCAGGGCGTGATCGACGGCGTCCAAGACATCCGCACGCACCATCGAGACTTCATCGATTACGATCGTGTCCAAGGCGGCCAACAGCTTCTCCCGGCCCCGAACCCGCCTCAGTTCGTTCGGGGTGATGAGCCGGGGAGGAAAGCGAAAAAACGAATGGATCGTCGAGCCGCCCACGTTGATGGCGGCCACGCCCGTGGGGGCCAATACGATGACGTTCCGCGCGGTCTTCTCTTTGAAATATTGAAGGAGGGTGGATTTCCCCGTCCCGGCCTTCCCCGTTAGGTAGACGTGACGGCGGGAATGTTCCATCAGGTCGAAGGCATGTTCGATCTCCGGGGTGATTTCAAAATCGTCCGGGATGACGACAGCCTGTTGAGAAGCCATTTTTTTCACCGGGTCCATTCCGTCACTCCGCTCACCTATTTGATCTATGGATCACTGATTATACACGCCGTCCCCGGACACCGGCACTTAAAAAGATGCACCGATTAGTCTTTTTGTAGCAGCCAAACGTTCTCTTTGGCGGCGCATTTTCCCTTCAATCCACCCGGGACATCCGTGCTTGCCAGGAGCGTTAAATCATAACGATCTCTGTAGTGTTTTTTGACTTCCTCGTTGCTGACGGAAAAAGGAGGGCCGTCCATCAGGCTTTGGTCGTACTCATAGGAAATGAGTAGCTGCGGAGCATTATCCGTAATCGCCGTTAAGTGCGCGGTGTATCGAGGGCGCATGGCTTCGGGCAGTGCCACTAAAGCGGCCCGGTCATAGATTGCATCGACCGGGCCGAGCATCCTGCGTGACAAATCGAAAAAATCCCCCACATATATGTCGATATTTTCAGCGCCGTGGTGATCGGCTTGACCCACCCCCGATATTTTGGGTTCCACCCCAAGCTCCGAAAATAATTGCTCAACGGCTATTTTACTCAATTCGGCCCCAGCCACTCGATAGCCATGGGAAAGCAACCAGGCAATATCAAGAGTCTTGCCGCACAAGGGTAAAAATACGCGACGGCCTTTCGCCACCGAAAGCTCTTTGAAATATTTGACCAGGAGCGGGTTGGCTTCACGGGCGTGGAAAGGAATTTCATTTTTCTGCCACCGTTGGTGCCAAAAACTTGGATCCATAATAACTCCTTTCGAGCGCTATCCCTTCCAAACAAAGAAGCCGACCGTTAGGTATGCTGTCCCCGGAACTAAGGGAGCCGGAATGGATATACGCCGACCCCGTTATACTGAAAAGCATCAGCGGTAAACATCCCTGCGGTGCCGGACCCCCAGGATGCCGACCACTCCGGCCTTGTGATCCACCGCGGAGACGATCCGGTAATCGCCTTGACGCACCCGGCAGAGATTCTCTTCCCCGACCAGTTTTTTGGCGCCCACGGGGTTTGGCTGGAGCGCCAGCGCTTGAATGGTTTTATCGATTCGCACGAGATCTTTTTGTGGGATGCGGTCCAGATCCTTGAGCACCCGCTTCTCAAAGCGGAGGACGTAACTCATTTTTTGGCGAGCCGGCGTCGGATATAGCGATCGTATTCTTCCCGTGAGACGAACTCGGCATCGGCCAATCGACCGCGGGCCATCGCGACGTCCCGGATCTCCTCTTCCGCCTCCCCCAATTTATCCTGAAGAGCCCTTTTCACGAAATGGCTCATTTTCAGCCCGTGTTCCAGGCAGAACCGGTTCAGCTTCTCTTTAAGCTCCTTCGGAATCCGGGCTCCAAGCGCAACCTCCTCGGTTTTTCCCCTCTCTTTGACAACGGTTTTCATCGCCCCCCTCCTCCATTTGAAATCAAATGATATCATGCGATATCATTTGGTGTCAAGGATGTTCAGGAGAACGATTTTGTCTTATTCCCTCCCCAGGGGCGAGCGAGGCCGGAGGGAGAGGGGAAATAAATCTGTCCCCGTTTTTTTCCGTTTTTGTAGCCGGTCGCATTTCCTTTGTGCCCCTTCATCTTGATGAATCACGTCTCCTTTTTTTGTATTTCAATGGAGAATATGGCTTCATTCTCTCCGGTATATTCTCTTAAGATAAAACTCCTTTCCCCAAGGGCGTGCGCCCTTAACCAATGGAACCCCGGGCGCGGCAAACGAATGTCGTATACACTGCCGTAAGAACTAATATGGGTACTTCCCGAAAAGGAACAGGGGCGGTCTACATAAACCAGAATCAAGTATTCTCTGGACTCGGCATCAATGAAACTGCTCCCCCCGATGGCATTCCCTGTGTTCCGGTCATAGGCAAGGGTTGCCACACGGGCGAACCGTGTCGAGGGTGGATCGATCGTCAGCCCCTCTGTTTCAACGGTATTTTTCAATGTTTCCGCCGCCTCGTCCAGCCTCCTTGACATACGGCCTAAATCAAGCTGAAACTCGGAACCCTCGATCACCTGGAGGGTCTGCAGCGGTGGCGAGTTGAATGAGCCGTTAAACTGGCCGGGAATGTACGGAAAGTACAAAACGATATCCTTCGGAGGATGATCCACTTGAACCGGCCGCCGTGCATGGTCAACGAACTCCACCCGCGAATTTATTATATAGACCGTCGAGCCGTCCGGCATCAGCAGGCCGGCCCGCGGAAGCGCACACGCCGCCAATGCGATCAATAATGCAAGCCTGAGAACCCTCATCTTCCCAACCCACCCGGCGATGACCGTTGAGCGCTTAATTAGAGGTTCCCGCCTCGCCCTCCGGGTGCACCGATCGTGTCAAGCCATCGCTTGGCTTGATCGATCATTTGGCGCTTGGTCGGCGAATCCGGAGCCAGCCTTTCAAACTCTCTGATCTCTTTTTCTGCTTCGGACGCGTTTTTCTGACCCATGAGCGCCATCGCGAGAACATAGTGGGCCTGCGCATTGTTCGGATTCAGGCCAAGCGCGACGCGGTACTCCTTAATGGCTTCCTCAAAATCTCCTTTGCTGTAAAACACGGCCCCCAGATCCATGTGGGGATTAATTTCATTCGGGTTCAAGCGAATGGCTGTTCTGTATTCCGCGATCGCCCCCTCCAAATCCCCCTTGAAATGGAACGCAGCCCCAAGATTGGTGTGCGCTTTTAGGTCGTTCGGATCCAGGCGAAGGGCATAGAGATACTCGGAAATAGCCCCGTTGAGGTCCCCTTTCCGAAAGAGTGCGACTCCCAAATCAAAATGAGCCATTTCAAAATTCGGGTTCAGCCGTATGGCGGTGCGGTCCTCGGTTATCGATTCATCAAGTTTCCCCTTGTTAAGCAGTGCAATGCCCAAATTGAAGTGCGCGATCGAATTGCCCGGATCGATGCCGATTGCGGCGCGGTGTTCCGCAATGGCGCCATCAAGATCCCCCTTGCCGTTAAGGGCAACCCCGAGATTGGTGTGAGCCTGGTCATCCTTCGGATTCAGGCGAATGGCCGTCCGGAATTCCGCAATCGCGCCATCCAGGTCCCCTTTATCCGCCAGCACATTGCCGAGTCCGTCGTGCCCGTATCCATCACTCGGGTTCAGGCGGATGGCCGCGCGGAACTCCGCCATCGCCCCATCCAGATCCCTTTTGCGCGCCAGCACGGCCCCGAGGCCATCGTGCGAGTAGGTATCGTTCGGATTTAGCCGAAGGGCGGTCTCATACTCTTTGGTCGCGCCGTCGAAATCCCCTTTGCCCATGAGCACATTTCCGAGACCGTTGTGACCAAATGAATCGTTGGGAGCCAAGCGAACCGCCGTCCGGTACTCCGCCATGGCACCTTCGAGATCTCCTTGGTTCGCAAGCGTCGACCCGAGACCCATGTGGCCGTTTGCGTAATTTGGGTTCAGGCGAATGGCCGTACGGAACTCCGCCATCGCGCCAACGACATCTCCTTTGTCGCCTCGCACGGCCCCGAGATGATAGTGAGCGGCTGAATTGTTCGGGTTGAGACGAAGCGCGGTTTGCAACTCTTCCGTCGCTCCATCCAGATCCCCCTTTTTGCGGAGTACGACTCCGAGATTGAAGTGGGCCTCTGCATCGTTCGGATCCAGGCGAAGGGCCTCGCGATACTCTGTAATCGAACCTTCGAGATCCCCTTGATGCCGGAGCTTCGCTCCGGCCTCGTCGTGTTTCATGGCCTCCGTCGGCGCAGGCCGGGAACCAGCACAACCCGAGCCCACGGCCAGGAACGCGGCTGCCATCACCGCCATGGAGAGTTTCTCTTTCAAGTCAGCCCGCCTCATGTTTATTCCTTTAGGCCGAATTTAATTGCTCCCGCGCGAGGGCGGAGGGGAGCTCAATTTGTCCCTGTTATTTATGTCCTGTTATTTTATTTAATCTTTAAACCACTTTGGTTTGACAAAATAGAATAAAAGCCAAATCATAAAAAATACACCAATCATTCCTATGTCGAACATATGGATGTTGTTGGATTGAAGCCCGGCATTTCCTAGAAGAGCATCCAAGAAAGTTAATCCACCTAAAAATAGCACGGCCGAGATGAAAAAATTCCTGTACCATCTCTTTCTCATTTAAGAAATAAACTCAAAAACACGTCAAATCTTTTGTTTTATCCATCCTAATTATCCCCCGCGCGCGAGGCCGGAGAGGAGGCGGATATCGTTTCATTTACCCCAATGTGATATTTCAAGACCTGACCCTCGTTGCGATTTCCTTTCTTTTTCCCATCCCCCGCCACCCGTTCACGGCGGTCATTTTGTCTCGACCGCGGGCTCGGCCGGCGTTTCCGTCAACTCGTTGACCAGCTTCTTATCGTACAGCATGATGGCGATCCGCCGGTTCTTCTGGCGTCCTTCGGCCGTATTGTTCGAGGCCGTCGGTTCGTATTCGCCCCGTCCGGAGGCGATCATCGATTCCGGGGGGACCCCGGCCTCCTGAAGTATACGAACCACGGTGGTCGCCCGGAGAACCGACAGCTCCCAGTTCGACGGGAAGGTCGCATGCAGGGACTTGGGCACCGGCTTGTTGTCGGTATGGCCCACCACCCGGATGATCTTATCGTTGTAACCTTTCAAGGCCTCGCCCAGTTTCTTGAGGACCCTCTTCCCCTCCGGCTTGAGCGTCGCGCGGCCGGAATCGAAGAAGACCTGGTCCGCCAGATCGACCGTCAGCATGTTCTTGTACTGTTTCAGCTCGAGCTCGCCCTTCTGCACCTCGCTCGACAGTCCGGTCAGCAGCTTCTGGTACTCCTGCTGCTGCCCCCGGGCTGCCGCGATCAGATGGGCCTTATCAATCTCAAGTTGCTTCGCCTCACGGATCGCCGCCGCATTCTGCTGTTCCATGGCCGCGGCCCGCTGTTCCGCCGCCGCCGTCTGCCGCTTCTGATCGGCGACGTCCTTTTCGAGCGCGGTATTCTGCTGCTCGAGCACGCTTTTTTCCTGCCGGAGCGCCGCGATTTCCTGGTTCTTTTCCGTTTCTAGCTTTTTATATTTTTCCGAGCCGGCGCACCCGCCCACGATCATCCCCGCCGCCAGAACGGTGAGGCCGATAAAAAGATAATTTTTCACGTCGGTACCTCCTTTTTTGCCCGTACGATATGTTCAGGACGATTAAATCGCGAATTCCAGCGTACAAACGCAAATACCGGGAAAGCACGGGGACCTGCCCCTACGGATTCGGATGCGGGGGAATACAAGGGTTCGCCCCTACGGATTCGTATGCCCGGGCGTACGGCCGTACGCTTCTACAAGTCAACCCACGTGCCGTCACGACCCCCCCCTTCGCTATTCCGCCTCCTTGCTTTCCAGTTCCCGTCGAGCATGCCGGATGGCCTCATGAAGTTTTTTCTCCAAGAGCTTTCGGGGAGGAAGCCCGGTGAGATATTCCGCTACCCGGATGCCGCTTTTTTCCAGTTGCAGGAGCTCGACCTGTTCGGTGGATTTTCCGGCGCATAAAATGAGTCCGATCGGGTATTCTTCACCCTTTTGTTGTTCATGCCGTTCCAGCCAGCGGAGGTACAGTTCCATCTGTCCCTTGTCGGCGGGCTGAAATTTGCCCAGCTTTAATTCGATGGCAACCAATCGCCGCAGTTTGCGATGATAGAATAGCAGATCAAGGTAGTAATCTACATCCCCCACGGTAATTCTCTTTTGACGGGCCACAAAGGTGAACCCCGCTCCCAGTTCTAGAATAAAAGCCTCCATCTCCCTCAAGATCGCGGCTTCAACGTCTTTCTCGCTGTAGGTATCCTTCAAGCCGAGGAAATCCAGGAGGTAAGGGTCGCGAAAAACGAGGTCCGGGGTGAGCTGATCCTTCTCGCGGAGTTGCCGGAGTTCCATCTCGGCGAGTTTGGCCGGTTTCTTCGATAGGGCCGTTCGCTCATAAAGCATCCCGTTGATTTTCTCTCTCAGTGTGCGGACGCTCCAGCGTTCGATCCGGCACATCTCGGCATAAAATTCCCGCTGGAGAGGCTCCTTCAGCGGAATGATTTCGACGAAATGACTCCAGCCCAATTGTCTCGACAGCGTCGAGACAATTTCAAGGGCGGGGAAAACCTCCGCAAATTGGATCATTCGAAAGAGATTCGGCCTGGAAAACCCGCCTCCGAACTCGGGCGTTAATTTTCCCGACAGCGTCGAGACAATTTCTTCGCCGTACTCCGCGCGTTTCTTCTGCAGGATGTCCGTCCGAATTCGCTGTCCGACGCTCCAGTAAAGTATCACAAGCCCTGCGTTGACGGCTTGAGCCGCTTGGTTACGTGCCGCCTGAATGAGCGAACGAAGGTCTTCCAATAGTTTTTCGGGAACCGGCGCGGGAGAAGCCGTCCCTTGCTTTGTCAATAAACGATTTAATCTCCGCTTCAAAGAGTCACCCTATACCACCACCGAAGATTTATCCAATTACGTTTTCCTTCCGCCCCCCGCGCGACGGCCTCCGCCCCCGCGAAATTCGTCGATTATCTTTTTGTAGGGGCACGGCATGCCGTGCCCCTACGAATGCGGGCGGGCCCACGGGCCCGGCCCTACGAATCATGATAATCGGGCAGGCATGGGGACCTGCCTCTTCAAATCCGGGCGTACGGCCGTACGCCCCTACAAATTCATCCCGTCACCGATGCGCCGTGGCCAATCGCGCCAGTGCCGCCTTATATTTGGCGATCCGCTTCCGGTCTTTCGCGGTGGGCCGGGGACCCCGGCACTGCTCGATGTTGTCCGACAGGTCGGCCCGTTTCACCCGCCGGGCCAGCGGATGCGGAAGGATCCGCCCGATGAAATCGTCGTACGACTCGCCCTTGCGACGGGAGAGATGATCGACCGCCTGGACGACCGCGCGGCTGAAGCCCTCCTTCCGCAGATCCTTCAGCGACCAATCGGTTTGCTCGACCACGTCATGCAGAATCGCCACCGTCCGCTCCTCGTCCGTCCGCATCCGGAACATCACCCGAAGCGGGTGAAGCACGTACGGGACCCCGGGCTCGTACTCCTGCCCGCGGTGCGCCTTGACGGCGATCTGTATCGCACGGTCCAGCGTGCTCATATCACCGAAGACGCCGGCATGATGAAATTTTCATCGATTGATTGGTTCGGTAGGGGCGGTTCGGAACCGCCCCTACAAAACGATCTTGGTATTGGATTTTTGCGGAAGAAATATAAGAATAATGACGGGTGTGGCCGTTCAATGAGGCCTCCCGCCCTCCGGGGGATCGGACCGTGCGTAAAATATAGACGGCAGACATCGGGCAGGATCCCGTGCCAACGGAGTTCGATCCTGTTGCGCGGGATGGGCCCCGTTACAATGTCCGCACCGGAAGGGCTATTCTTGCCGGATTATAGTCCTTTCGGGCATACGGGTCAATCGTGACTGATCACGCTCATCTCGCTCAGCAGATTTTTATCGATCAGCATGATCTCGATCCGCCGGTTCTTCTGGCGATTCTCCGGCGTGTCGTTGGGCGCGATGGGTTGGTATTCGGCCCTTCCGGAGGCGATCATATCCTCGGGTGGGACGCCGATTTTTTGCAGGAAGCGTACGACGGTGGTGGCGCGGGCCACGGACAGCTCCCAATTCGACGGGAAGGTGGCCTGAAGGGATTTTTTGATCGCCTTGTTGTCCGTATGGCCCACGACCCGAATGATCTTGTCGGGGAAGCCTTTCAAGGCCTCGCCGACATCCTTCAAGACCTTCTGGCCCTCCGGTTTGAGCGTCGCACGGCCGGAATCGAAAAAGACCTGCTCCGCCAGCTCGACCGTCAGCATGTTCTGGTACTGCTTCACCTGGACCTGCCCCTTCTGCACCTCGCTCGACAGTGTATTCACCAGCGACTGGTACTGCTGCTGTTGCTGCCGGCTGGCCGCGATCAGCGAGGCGTTCTGCTGCTGAAGGGAACCCACCTGCTGCTCCGCCGCGGACTTCTGCGTCTCCACGGCCGATTTTTGCTGTTGCAAGGACCCGACCTCTTGCTCCGCCGCCGCTTTCTGCTGCTCGAGCGAAGCGACCTGCTGCTTCAGGTCGGCGTTGTCCTTCTCCGCCGCGGCTTTTTCCTGCTGGAGGGCGGAGATCTCCTGGTTCTTATCCGTCTCTAGCTTTTTGTACTTTCCCGAGCTGACGCAGCCGCTCACGATCAACCCCGCCGCGAGAACGGCAATTCCAATTCGAATATAATTCATCATGTCGAAACCCTCCCCTGATCTTTTTTTCATCCCGGAATCAAAATCCTTATGACCGGGCCGGAAAGATCTCTCTCCGGCGATCGCTATATTCATAATAATCAAAGCCGACCTTGTGCTTTCCGATCATTATCGTCTGCAAAAATCATGCAGTCAATAAAAAAATATTCCCCTCTTGCAGGAAGAATAAACTGGCCCGATGATTCAGTGTTTTAAACCGGAAAAAAGGATCCGGACTGCGCGGGTGGAAATGAATTGTGCGTGAAGGTCTTTAAAAGAGAGGTGTCCAAGGACTCAAATGATTTTTCGCGCGAAATAAGAAATTGAGCTGGATTTCAGGGAAATGAATTTGTCCAGGTCAATAAACACTTCTTGTCCGTAAGACAATCATATACGACCTATAGGCCCAATATGTCCTATATATATTATATATAATGATGCAGATCGAATATATTCGCCCCTTTGACGGGGGGATTTTGCGTCAAGGCGGGCCTTTCGGGCGGTTCATGATTCGGAGGGCTTTGAGTTGGGGAGGACTAGTTTTTTGACGAGATCGATCACCTCGTCGGTCGTGACCTTCGTGATTTTTCCGGTCCGGCGCTCCTTCAATTCCACGCGGCCCTCGGCCAGGTTCTTCTCACCGACCAGGATCTGGAACGGGACCCCGATCAGATCGGCGTCGTTGAACTTCACCCCGGGCCGCTCCGAGCGGTCGTCGATCAGGACCTCCACCCCCAGGTTGTTCAGCGTCCCGTAGATCAACTCCGAGGTGATCATCACGCGCTCCGACTGCTCGTTGACCGGAATGAGATGGACTTGATAAGGGGCCAGCGGAAGGGGCCAGACGATCCCCTTCGTGTCGTGGTTCTGCTCGATCGCGGCTGCGGCCGTGCGGCCAATCCCGATCCCGTAGCAGCCCATCACGCTCAAGGCCTCCTTGCCGTTGTGATCAAGGAAGGTCGCCTTCATCGCCTCGCTGTATTTCGTCCCGAGCATGAAGACATGGCCCACCTCGATCCCGCGTTGCGTGATCAGACGGCCCTTGCAGCGCGGGCAGTTCTTCCCCTTGACCTTTTCGACGTTGGCCGCAAAACCGCAGGACTCGCAGGCGACGAGGCTGTCCTCGCCCGTCTCGGCCAATACCATGAATTCCTGGGAATAGGTCCCGCCGATCACCCCGCTTTGGGCCTCGACCGGCTGGAACTTCAGACCGCAGCGCTCGAAGATCCGGTGATAGGCCTTGGACATTTTATCGTAGCTGGCCTTGGCGCTCGGCTCGTCCCGGTCGAAGCTGTAGGCGTCCTTCATCAGAAATTCCCGCCCGCGCATCAGCCCGAAGCGCGGACGGATCTCGTCCCGGAACTTGGTCTGGATCTGGTAGAGGATCTGGGGAAGGTGGCGGTAGGAACGCACATCGCCCCGCACGAGGTCCGTGATCACCTCCTCGTGCGTCGGCCCGAGGCAGAACTCCCGCTCGCCCCGGTCCTTGAGCCGCAGCAGCTCCTTCCCGTACTCGCCCCAGCGCCCGGTCTCAAGCCACAGCTCGGCCGGCTGGACCATCGGCATCAGCAGCTCCTGCGCGCCGGCGCGGTTCATCTCCTCGCGGACGATCCGCTCGACCTTCCGGATCACACGCAGGCCCAGCGGCAGATAGGTGTAGATCCCGGCCGCGACCTTCCGGATCATCCCGGCCCGGATCATCAGCCGGTGGCTGACGACCTCGGCCTCGACCGGCTCCTCGCGCAACGTGGGGATCAATAATTTCGAATAACGCATCGGTGTTCTCGTGGAAAACGCGGGCACGGCCAGCGGCGCCCCTACCTGTTCCTCCTTACTCCTTATTCTTTACTCCTAACTCCTTACTCCCTTTTCCCTCTCCCTGGCCATCGCCTCGACCTCGGCGACGAGGACGTCCGCCATCTCGGACTCCTTCACCTTTCCGACGATCTTTCCGCGCTTGAACAGCAGCCCGCCCTCTTTTCCGCCCGCGATCCCGATGTCGGCCTCCATCCCCTCGCCGATCCCGTTCACGGCGCAGCCGAGGATCGAGACGTTCAGCGGCGCCTTGATGTGGGACAGCCGCCGCTCCAGCTCGCCCACCAGCTTGAACATGTCGAATTCGAGCCGCCCGCAGGTCGGGCAGGCGATGAAATTGATCCCGTGGTGGCGAAGCTCGAGCGCTTTCAGGATCTCGAAGCCGGCCTTCACCTCCTCGACCGGATCGGCCGCGAGCGAGACCCGGATCGTGTCCCCGATCCCCTCGCCCAGCAGCAGGCCCATCCCGACGGCCGTCTTGATGCTTCCGGAGAAGGCCGTCCCGGCCTCGGTAATCCCGAGGTGGAGCGGGTAATCCGTTTTTTTCGAGATCAGCCGGTAGGCCTCGACGCAGAGGCCCACGTGCGAGGCCTTGAGCGACAGCTTCATATCGCGGAAGCCCAACTCCTCCAGCATCCCGACCGCGCGGAGCGCCGATTCGACCATCGCCTCGGGCGTGGGATAACCGTATTTTTTGAGAAGGTCCTCCTCCAGCGAGCCGGCGTTCACGCCGATCCGGATCGGGATCCCCCGGTCCCGGCAGGCCGAGACGATCTGTGCCACGCGGTCCTTCCCGCCGATGTTGCCCGGATTGATCCGGACGCAGTCGACGAAGGGCGCGGCCTGGAGGGCGAGGCGGTAATTGTAATGGATGTCGGCGATGAGGGGTATGCCGATCCGGGCCTTGATCGGCTTCAGGGCGTCGGCGGCGGCCTCGTCCACCACCGCCACGCGGACGATTTCGCAGCCGGCCCGCTCCAGTTTTTGGATCTGATCCACGGTCGCGTCGACGTCCCGCGTATCGGTCGTCGTCATGGACTGGACCGAGATCGGGGCGTCGCCGCCGATCTTCACCCCGCCGACCGTGATCGGCCTCGTTTTCCGACGTTCGATCCTCATGGAGACGTCCGCGCCCTTTTTTTGGGATCAGCCCGGTCTGACAAACAGGCGGATGATGTCGTTGTAAAACGCCAGGGCCATCAGAAGCAGCAGCAGCGCGAGGCCGACCTGCTGCGCGATCTCCCGTTTCCGGAGGCTGAGCGGCCGCCCGAGCACGGCCTCGATCACGAAGAAAAGGAGATGGCCTCCGTCCAGGACCGGGATCGGAAGGATGTTCATCACCCCCAGCGTGATGCTCAGGATCGCGATCAGAAAAAGCAGGCCCCCGATCCCCTGCGAGGCGGCCTGACCCGACATCTGCCCGATCAGGATCGGCCCGCCGATATTATCCATCGAAAGTCTTCCCTGAACGAGCCGGGCCAGCCCTTCCACCGTCAGGTAGGTCCATTGCCAGGTGGCTTGAAAACCCTTGACGAAGGCGTCCAGCGGATTGGAGGCCGCGATCTCCGCGCCGTGAGGGCTTTTGCCGATCCCGATCTGGCCGACGGTCTTCTTCCCCTCCCCGGTATCGATCGTCTTCTCGGCCGGCGTCACGGTCAGGGTCGTCGTTTGATGGTCCCGTTCCACCACGATCGTCAGGGGCTTGCCGGCGTTGCCGTAGATGATCTCGGTCATCTGGGCCCAAGTCGAGATCTTCCGGTCGTTGATCGAAACGATCCGGTCCCCCGGCTTAAAGCCGGCCGCCTGGGCGGGGGATTGATCGACCACGTTCTCGATCACCGGCATCAGGCTGTCGAAGTCCGGCACGTACATCGGGACGCCGATCGCAAGCGAGCCGGAGAAGATCAGATAGGCCAGGATCATGTTGAAGACCGGCCCGGCCGCCACGATCAGCAAGCGCTTCCAGACGGGCTGGTGCGAAAAAGAGCGCGCCCGGTCCTCCGCCGACATCGGGGCCGCCGCTTTTCCGGCCTCGTCCTCCTTTTCGGGCTCCTCGCCGAAAAGCTTCACGTACCCGCCCAGCGGAAGCGCGGAGATCAGATATTCGGTCTCGCCGACCGTCCGGCCGATCAAGCGGGGCCCGAAGCCCAGCGAGAATTTCAGGACCTTGACCCCCAGGCGGCGGGCCACCAGGAAATGGCCCAGCTCATGGAAGAAGATCAGGACGCTGAGCACGATCAGGAAATAAAACAGGTTGTTCAGGAAATGAAGCATGGATTCCATCGCGACGTCGTCACTCCTTTTCTTGACCCTTATGAACGTTCATCCATAGCCATCATCATTAAAGTATATTATACGGCCTTCAAGGCCTTTTCCCGGCCCCAGCGGTCGGCCTCGAGGACGTCCTCCAGGCTTTTCACGGCCTGGGGGACGTGCGCGTCCATCGTCTTTCGAATCAGCCGGGCGATCCCGAGGAACCCGATCCGGCCGTCCAGATAGGCCCGCACCGCCACCTCGTTGGCGGCGTTCAATACGGCCGGGAGCGACCCTCCGGCCTTGATCGCCTCGTACGCGTAGCCGAGACAGGGAAATTTTTTTAGGTCCGGCGGCTCGAAGGTCAGGGACCGGACCTTCGTCAGTTCCAGGGACGGAAGGCCGAGCGGCAGCCGTTCCGGATAGTTGAGCGCGTAGGCCAGCGGCCCGCGCATGTCCGGGACGCCCATCTGGGCGATCACGGAACCGTCCAGATATTCCACCATGGAATGGACGATGCTCTGCCGGTGGATGACGACGTCGATCCGGTCCGGCGGCATGTCGAAAAGCCAGCGGGCCTCGATCACTTCCAGGCCCTTGTTCATGAGCGTGGCCGAATCGATCGAGATTTTCGACCCCATGCGCCAGGTGGGATGCTTGAGCGCCTGGGCCGGTTTGATCGTCCGTCGTTTCGCGATCGGAAGGTCGAGGAGCGGGCCCCCGGACGCCGTCAGGATGAGCCGGCGGACGTCCCTCCGGCGCTGGCCGGACATCGACTGAAAAATGGCGCTGTGCTCGCTGTCGACCGGCAGCAGGGCGATCCCCTGACGTTGGGCCTCCTGTTGCAGGATCGGGCCGGCCATCACCAGCGGTTCCTTGTTGGCCAGCGCGATGGTCTTTTTCGCCCGGATGGCCGCGAAGGTCGGCACGAGTCCGGCCGAGCCCACGATGGCCGAGACGACCAGGTCGGCCTCCTCCATCGTCGCCACGCGGGCCAGGCCCTCCGTTCCGGACAGGATTTCGATGTCTCGATCGAGCCGATCCGGAAGCCGTTCGCAGCGTCGGCGCAAGCGGTCCGCGGCCGCGGGGTCCGCCAGCGCGACGCAGCGGGGCCGGAAGCGCCGAATTTGAGCCAGAAGTTTATCATTGTTGCTCCCGGCTGTCAAACCCACCACCCGGAAGCGATCCGGAAAATCGGCCGCCAGCCGGAGGGCGTTTGTCCCGACGGAGCCGGTCGATCCCAAGAGAACCAGATTTTTCATTTTAGATCACAATGACCCGGCCGTACTGTTTAACCCAAAGAAGATAATAATAGAACAAGGGCGTCGTGAAGATCAGGCTGTCCAACTTGTCCAGGATCCCGCCGTGGCCCGGAAGGAAATGGCCGGAATCCTTGACCCCCGCGGATCGCTTGAACATCGATTCGGTCAGATCGCCGATCTGTCCCGAAGCGCCCAGCAACAAACCCAGGACCACGCTGTCCGCCGTCGACAGGGACGGGAGAAACCATTGCCGGGCCAGGATCGCGGCGAGCACGCTGCCGGCCAGTCCCCCGACGGCCCCTTCGACGGTCTTGTTGGGGCTGAGCCGCGGGGCCAGCGGCCGGCGTCCGAACCCTTTTCCGGTATAATAGGCCCCCGCGTCGCAGGCCCAGGTCACCAAAAACAAAAAGAAGATGAGGTACTCCCCCTGCTCGAGCCCCCGGAGCAGGATCAGATGGCCCAGGAACCAGCCGACGTAGAAGACCCCCAACACCGTCACGGCCGCGTCGCTCAGGGTCGTCGCCACGTCCCGGTACGTCGCCAGCGGATAGACCAGAGCCGCCAGCACCAGCGCGGTCAGCACCTCCCGGTCCGAAAACAGCCCCGGCGCGTGAAAATGGGCGACCACCAGGGCCCCGCAGAGCAGGCCGAACAGGATCAAGCCCCGTCTCCCGACCGGATATTGAAGCCGGTAGAACTCCAGTTGGCCGAGCAGGACCGCGAACAACACGACGATGAAAAAGGCCGTCGCCGAAAGGTAGCGGACTAAAATGTAGAACAGCGGCAGGAAGAGGACGGCGGAGATGACGCGCTTGAGGTGCATCAACCCTGTCTCACCCCGCGTCGCGGTCGGATCTGATCTTTTACCAGGCCGAAACGGCGCTCCCGCTGCTGATAATTGATCAGGGCCTCCAGAAAATCGCGGCGGCGGAAGTCCGGCCACAAGGTCGGCGTGAAGTAGAGCTCGGTGTAGGCCAGCTGCCAGAGAAGAAAATTGCTGATGCGGTTCTCCCCGCTGGTCCGGATCATGAGATCGGGGTCCGGCAGGTCGGCCGTGTTCAGGTATTGACCGACGAGGGCCTCGTTCACCGCCTCCCGTTTGAACAGGCCCTTCTGAAGATCGTCATGCAGCTTTAAAATCGCCTCGACGATTTCGGCCCGGCCCCCGTAGCTCAGCGCGATCGTCAGGACCATCTTGTCGTTGGCGAGCGTGGCCGATTCGGCCTCTCGGATCCAGTGAACGACGGAGGGGGGCAGGCGATGGATTTGGCCGATCGTCTTGAAGCGGATCCGGTGCTCCATGAGCGTGGCCATTTCTTTCTGGAGGTAGCCCTCCAGCAAGGTCATGAGCTCCTTCACCTCGTCCTGAGGCCGTTGCCAGTTCTCCATCGAGAATGCATAGATCGTTAGAGCATAAATCCCCAGCTCCCGGCAGGCCGTGACGGCGTCCCGGACGGAATCGATCCCGGCGCGATGGCCGGCGATCCGGGGCAGCCCCCGCATCTCGGCCCACCGGCCGTTGCCGTCCATGATGATCGCCACGTGCCGGGGAAGGCGGGCCCGGTCGATCCGCGCCTCCAGCGGGCCGTCGCTCGATGCGTCGTTTCCCGATCCGATCTTTCTCATCTCGATTCCCGCATGGTTTTAAGCATACAACATTACCCCCATCCGGTCAAAAGGAATCGCGCTGTCGGGGAAAATGAAAAGGGCGACCGGCTGGATCGCCCCGGGAAAAACCGGCTCTGGCCCCCTCGCCGACACGGATCAGGCGGCCGGGACGGCGGGCCTTCGGGTGCGGAGGTATTGATCGATCCCTTTCGCGGCATCGCGGCCCTCGCGAATCGCCCAGACGATCAGGGAGGCGCCCCGTTTCATATCGCCGGCGGCAAAGACCCCGTCCACGCTCGTCATCTGGTTCTCGTCCACCGCAACGTTGCCGCGCGCGTCAAGCCGGACGCCGAGATCCGCGAGCAGGCCTTCCCGGACGGGGCCGGTGAATCCCATCGCCAGCAACACCAGATCCACGTCCAGATCGAATTCCGTGCCGGGCATTTCGACGAACCGGGTCCGTCCGTCCGGGTCCGTTTTCATCTCGACCCGGACCGCGTGGAGCTTCGTCACCCGTCCGTTTTGTCCCGAGAACCGAAGCGTGGAGACGCTCCATTCCCGTTTGCATCCTTCCTCATGGGCGTGGGAGCTGCGGAGCATCATCGGCCAGAGCGGCCACGGCGTCGACGGCGCGCGGGTCGCCGGGGGCTGGGGCAGCAACTCGAACTGGTAGACGTCCCTCGCGCCCTGGCGATGAGCCGTTCCGAGGCAGTCGGAGCCGGTGTCCCCCCCGCCGATGATCACCACGCGTTTGTCCCGGGCCGTGACCCGGACCGCCGGATCGATCGCGTCGCCGGCGTTGGCCTTGTTCTGCTGCGTGAGATAGTCCATGGCGAAAAGGACGCCCTCCAGATCCCGGCCGGGCACGGCCAGGTCGCGGGCGCTCATCGCGCCGCCGGCCAGGCAGACGGCGTCGAAATTCTTCCGCAGGCGGTCCGCCGGAAGATCTCGCCCGACGTCCAGGCCGGCTTTGAACACCACCCCCTCCGCGCGCATCTGGTCCAGCCGGCGGTCCAGGACGGATTTTTCCATCTTGAAATCCGGGATGCCGTACCGGAGCAGCCCTCCGATCCGGTCGGCCTTCTCGAAAACCGTGACCGCGTGTCCCGCGCGGGCCAGCTGCTGCCCGGCCGCCAGGCCGGCCGGGCCGGACCCGACCACGGCCACCTTGAAGCCGCTCGGTTTTTCCGGGAGCACCGGCGTGACCCAGCCCTCGTCGAATCCGCGGTCGATGATGTTCCATTCGACGATCCGGATGGCCACCGGTTCCTCGATGATCCCCAGCACGCAGGCCGATTCGCACGGCGCCGGACAGAGCCGCCCCGTGAATTCCGGAAAATTGTTGGTGGAATGAAGCATCTTCAACGCGTCCTTCCACCGCCCCTGAAAGACAAGGTCATTCCAGTCCGGGATCATATTCTGGACCGGACAGCCGTTGTGGCTCTGGCAGAACGGCACGCCGCAATCCATGCAGCGCGCGCCCTGGGCCTTGAGCGTTTCCTCGGAGATCGGCCGGTAGAATTCCCGCCAGTCGTGGACCCGCTCCTCGACCGGCCGGCGCATCGGGCCCTCCCTCCGGATCTTTATAAATCCCTTGGGGTCACCCATGAACGGCCGCCTCCTTCGACGCGGCTTTCTGGACCTTTCGTTGCTCGAGGACCTTTCTATACTCCACTGGCATGACGCGAACGAATTTCGGGAGCATGGCCTTCCACTGCTCCAGCACTTTCTTGGCCTTGGCGCTGCCGGCAACCTGGGCCTGCCGCTCGATCAGGTCTTTGAGAAGGGCCTGGTCCTCCCGATCCCGGACGGGCTCCAGCTCCACCATGCTCAGATTGCACCGGCGCTCGAAACCCCCGTCCGTGTTCAGCACGAACGCGACGCCCCCGCTCATCCCGGCCGCAAAATTCCTCCCGGTCCGGCCCAGGACGACCACCACGCCGCCCGTCATGTACTCGCAGCCGTGATCGCCCACGCCCTCGACGACGGCCTTCGCCCCGCTGTTGCGCACGGCGAACCGCTCGCCGGCCCGGCCGTAGATGTAGGCCTCGCCTCCCGTCGCGCCGTACAGGGCGACGTTGCCGATGAGGATCGTATCCTCCGGGACAAAAGTCGACTTCTTGAAGGGAACCACCACCAGCCGTCCGCCGGCCATCCCCTTGCCCACGTAATCGTTCGACTCGCCTTCCAGCTCCAGCGACAGCCCGTTGGCGCACCAGGCCCCGAAGCTCTGTCCGGCCGATCCGGTGAAGCGGAAATGAATCGTGTCGGGCGGGAGCCCCCCGGCCCCGTAGCGCCGCGCGATCTCTCCGGAGAGCATGGCGCCGACGGTCCGGTGAATGTTCCGGATCGGAAGCGCCGCCTCGACGCGGCGTTTCGACTCCAGCGCCGGACGGGCCAGTTCGATCAACTGATGATCCAGCGCGCCGGCCAGTCCGTGGTCCTGCGACTGAACGCAATGCGTGGGGACGTTTCCGGACGTATCCGGCCGGTACAGGATCGCGCCCAAATCGACCCCCCGCGCCTTCCAATGGTCGATCGCCTTCTGGGGCTTGATCTTGTCCGTGCGGCCGATCATCTCCTCGAACCGGCGGAAGCCCAGCTGGGCCATGATCTCCCGAACCTCCTCAGCGACGAAGAAAAAGTAATTCACGACGTGCTCCGGCTGGCCGGCAAATTTCTTCCGAAGGACGGGATCATGGGTGGCGATCCCCACCGGGCAGGTGTTGAGGTGGCATTTCCGCATCATGATGCAGCCCTCGACGATCAGCGGCGCGGTCGAGAAGCCGAATTCCTCGGCCCCGAGGAGCGCGGCGATCACGACGTCCCGTCCGGTCTTGAGCTGTCCGTCCGTCTCGATCCGGACGCGGCCGCGGAGATTGTTCATCACCAAGGTCTGCTGGGTTTCGGCCAGTCCCAGCTCCCACGGGATCCCGGCGTGCTTGATCGAGCTCCACGGCGAGGCGCCCGTGCCGCCGGAATCCCCGCTGATCAGGATCTTGTCGGCGTGGGCCTTCGCCACGCCCGCGGCGACCGTCCCCACCCCGACCTCGGCCACCAGCTTGACCGAGATCGCGGCCTGCGGGTTCACATTCTTCAGATCGTAGATCAACTGGGCCAGGTCCTCGATGGAATAGATGTCGTGATGGGGCGGGGGGGAGATCAGCTGGACCCCCGGTGTCGCGAACCGGAGCCGCGCGATCGTCTCGTCGACCTTGTGGCCGGGCAGCTGGCCGCCCTCGCCCGGCTTCGCGCCCTGGGCCATCTTGATCTGAAGCTCCCTCGCGTTTACCAGATAGTGCGTCGTGACCCCGAATCGGGCCGAAGCCACCTGCTTGATCGCGCTGTTCTTCGAATCCCCGTTCGGAAGCGGAATGAAGCGCTCGGGATCTTCGCCCCCTTCGCCCGTGTTGCTCTTGCCGCCGAGCCGGTTCATCGCGATCGCGAGGGTTTCGTGGGCCTCCTTGCCGAGCGCGCCGAACGACATCGCGCCGGTCGTGAAGCGTTTCACGATCGCCGTTGCGGGCTCCACCTCTTCCAGCGGAATGGGCGCGCCGGTTCGCAGCTCGAGCAGCCCCCGGAGATTCGACCGCCGCTCCGACTCGTCGTTGACCAGCCGGCTGAATTCCTTGAAGGTCGCGTAGCTGTCGTTCCGGGCGGCCCACTGGAGCTTGGAAATCGTCTCCGGGTTCCAGTTGTGACGCTCGCCCTGTATCCGGTAATGATACTCGCCGCCGTACTCCAGCTGGCGGATCGGCACGTCCTGGTAGGCGACCTCGTGGCGGCGAAGCACCTCCTCGGCCAGCGTCTCGATCCCGATCCCCTCGATCCGGGAGGCCGTCCCCGTGAAATACCGCTCGATCAGCCCGGCGCCTAGCCCGATCGCCTCGAAGATCTGGCCGCCGCAATAGCTCTGGACGGTCGAAATGCCCATCTTGGAAAAGATCTTTAAAAGCCCCTTGTTGATCGCCTTGATGTACTTGGACTCGGCGGTGGCGGCGTCGATCGTCTCGGGCAGATAGCCGTCGCGGGCCATGTCGGTCAGGGTCTCGAAGGCCAGGTAGGGGTTGACGCTCCCGGCGCCGTAGCCGATCAGACAGGCGAAATGGTGCACTTCTCTCGCCTCGCCCGTCTCGACGATCAGGCCGACCTCGGTCCGAGAGCATTCCCGGTTCAAATGATGGTGAACCGCCGAGATGGCCAGGAGGCTCGGAACCGGCGCCCATTCGGCATTGATGCCGCGGTCGCTCAGGATGATGAACTTATACCCGGCGCGAATCGCATCGGAGGCCTGGCGGCAAAGCCGCTCCACGGCCCCGGCCAGCCCGTGAGGGCCTTCGGCCACCTGGAACAGCATGCTCAGGGTCTGACTCTTGAAATAACCGTCCGCGATCGTCCGGATCTTTTCCAGGTCCGCGTTGGTCAGGATCGGCTGGTTTACCTTGATCCGGCGGCAGGACTCGGGCGTCTCGCCCAGGAGGTTTGCCTTGGGTCCGATGTTGGTCACGAGGGACATCACGAGCTGCTCGCGGATCGGATCGATCGGAGGGTTGGTCACCTGCGCGAACAGCTGCTTGAAGTATTTGAAGAGAAGCTGCGGCCGGTCCGAAAGGACGGCCAGCGGCGTGTCGGTGCCCATCGAGCCGACGGGCTCCTCGCCCGTGATCGCCATCGGCATCATGAGCATCTTCAAATCCTCGATCGAGTATCCGAAGACCTGCTGCCGTTGCCGGAGCGTCGCATGGTCCGGTTGCAGGACGTTCAAGGGCTCCGGGAGGTCCTCCAGGTTGATCCGGTTCGCGGTCACCCATTGGCGGTAGGGCTTGCGGGAGGCCATGTCCGACTTGATCTCCTCGTCGTCGATGATCCGCCCCTGCGCCGTGTCCACCAGGAACATCCGTCCGGGCTGCAGGCGGCCCTTGGTCCGGACCTCCTCGGGCGGAATCGGGAGCACGCCGGTCTCGGACGCCATCACCACGAAATCGTCCTTGGTCACGACATACCGGGCGGGCCGCAGCCCGTTGCGGTCCAGCGTCGCCCCGACCAGCTTCCCGTCGGTGAAACAGACCGCGGCCGGGCCGTCCCAGGGCTCCTGCATTGCGGCGTGGTATTCGTAGAATCCGCGGCGCTCGAGGTCCATGTTGGGATCGCCCGACCAGGCCTCGGGGATCAGCATCATCATGGCGTGGGGAAGCGAGCGTCCGCCCATCACCAGAAACTCCAGGGCGTTGTCCAGGCAGGCCGAGTCGCTCTGGCCTTCGGTGATGATGGGATAGAGCTTTTTGAGATCCTCCCCGAACAGATCGGAGGACATCCGGCCCTCCCGGGCGCGCATCCAGTTGATGTTTCCCTTCAAGGTGTTGATCTCGCCGTTGTGGCAGATATACCGGTAGGGATGCGCCCGGCTCCAGGTCGGAAAGGTATTGGTCGAAAATCGGGAATGGACGACCGCCAGCGCGCTGACGACGCTTTCATCCGCCAGGTCGGGATAAAAGAGCGGGATCTGGCTGGGCAAGAGGAGGCCCTTGTAAACGATCGTGTTGGCCGAAAGGCTGGGGATATAGAACGTCTCCCGGCCCTCGAGGGCGGAGCCCCGCACGGCGTGCTCGATCCGTTTGCGGATGACATACAGCTTCCGCTCGAACTCCGCCTCGCTTAAAATGTCCCTCGCGATGAAAAACTGCCGCATGCAGGGCAGGCTCTGCCGGGCTAGGTCGCCCAGGTCGGACTCCTTGACCGGCACATCGCGCCAGCCCAGAAGCCGTTGCCCTTCTTCATGGATGATTTTCTCGATCAGTTTCTCGCACGGCGTGCGTTGGGAAAGCGCGGTCGGAAGGAAAACCATACCGACGCCGTATTCCCCGGGTCCGGACAGGCGGACGCCCGCTTCGGCGCAGGCTCTTTTTAAAAATTCATGCGGGATCTGGACCAGAATACCGGCGCCGTCCCCCGTGCAGGGATCGCAGCCCACCGCGCCGCGATGCGCCAGATTTTCCAGAACCTTGAGTCCTTTACGAACGATTTCATGGGATTTGTTGCCCTTCACATTCACAACAAACCCGATCCCGCAGGCGTCTCTTTCAAACCCGGGATCGTAGAGGCCCTGGCGTTTTGGAAGTCCGTTGAAATCCATCCATTTAAAATACTAAAAATGATCTCTGGTGTCAATCATTTTTCCCGTAACTCCTGCGAAATCCAAGACATTTTGAGCCGTTTGCAGGGATAATTTGGTATATAATAAGGGCGAGAGGAAGGGTCCCGGTATTTCCATGGCAATGCCGTTACGACTTTGGGCCAGGCTGTTCTGTTCGGAGGCGATCCACGCGCTCGCCCGCCATAAAATGCGGACGGGGCTGACCGCGCTCGGGGTCATGGTCGGCGTCTCCGCCGTGATCTGGGTCGTGGCCATCGGCCAGGCCGGCATGGAGCGCACCGAAGCGGAGTTGCAAAAGCTCGGAAACAACCTGATCTGGATCGAGGCGGGCTCCCGCAACATCAACGGCGTGCGCAACGGCACCTACGGAACCACCACCCTCACCCCCGAGGATGCGGAGGCCATTCGGCGCGAGGTGCCGCTCATCGTCAGCGTTTCCGAAAACACCGACGGTACACTGCAGGCCGTCTACCGAAACCGCAACTGGTTCACTCATTACCGGGGGGTATCCCCCGAGTATACGGGTATCAAGCTTTGGCAGGTTGCGGAAGGCTCGTTCTTCACGCGCGACCAGGTCCAGCATATCGAAAGCGTCGCGGTAATCGGCGAGACCGTGCGCCGGGAGCTGTTCGGCGCATCGAACCCGATCGGGGAGGTCCTCCGCATCCAGGGCTCCCTTTTCAAGGTCGTCGGCGTGCTGACGGCGAAGGGATCGTCGGGCTGGGGCCAGGACCAGGACGACATCATCATGATGCCATGGACCACCGCGCTGAAAAAAATCGGGGGCCAGGGCATCACGTGGCTCGACGACATCGTCTGCTCGGCGGCTTCCCGGGAAGCGGTCAACCCGGCGATCGAGGCCGTTACGGCCTTGATCCGCCAACGCCACCACATTCGCCCCGGCGAGCCGGATGACTTCAACATCCGCCGCCCGGACGAGGTGATCAAGGCCCAGATCCGGCAGAGCCGGACGCTCGAGTGGCTGCTGACCAGCATCGCGTCGATTTCGCTATTGGTGGGCGGCATCGGGATCATGAACGTGATGCTGGCCTCGGTGGCGCAAAGGACGGCCGAGATCGGGCTGCGGGTCGCCGTGGGCGCGACACCATGGGCCGTCCAGATCCAGTTCCTCGGCGAGGCCGTCATGTTGAGCCTTTTCGGCGGCGTCCTGGGCGTCCTCCTCAGCTTTGTGGGGGATTTTTTTATCGAGGGAATTCTCGGATGGCCCTTGTCCACGTCTCCGCAAGGGGCCCTGCTCGCCGTCCTATTCGCCGTCGCCGTGGGTGTCTTCTTCGGCTTCTATCCCGCCTGGCGGGCCTCCCGACTCGATCCCATCGCGGCCCTTCGAAACGAGTAAACCGGACAGGTCCCCCCCTGGGGATCCCCCCGCCGGGTGGTCCGACCGACCCTTGATAAAAAACAAATGCTGGTCTATAATGCCCCTCACCCTAATAAAGCAGAAGACCCGATGGCCAAGGAACTCGGCGAGCACGGATACAACAAGGAAGAGGATTATTATTACAAAAAAAACAAGGAGCTCATCGGAAAAATTCGCGCTGACTGGACGCAAAGCGCGCCGCGCCGGAGGCCGAATCACGACAGAATGCGCAGGGGATGAAATGCCCGAAGTGCGGACACAATTTGGTGGAGGTCCCGCCGGCGGGAATCAAGGGGAATCAATGCCCGGACTGCCAGGGGACCTATTTCGACTGAGGGAAGCTGGAAACGCTCTTGGGATCACAGGAACCCAAAGGATTCTTGGAGGGTCTGAGACGACCCTTTAGAAAATGAGACTGCCGATCGGTGAAAAGGCACCGGATTTTTCTCTGCCCGGCGTAGACGGTAAAACCCACTCCCTGCGAGACTTTCCGGACAAACCCGTCCTCGTTGTGATGTTCACGTGCAACCATTGCCCCTACGTTCAGGCCTATGAGGACCGTTTGATCGCGATCCAGAATGACTACGCCGACCGGGGCGTCCAGCTGATCGCCATCAACGCGAACGAGACCCGAAACTATCCCGAAGACGATTTTCCTCACATGGTCGAACGGGTCAAGAAAAAAGCCTACAACTTCCCCTATCTGAGGGACGAAGACCAATCGGTTGCCGAGGCATACGGGGCGCATTATACGCCAGAGGTTTTTGTCCTGGACCGCGAACGCCGGCTCCGTTACACCGGGCGAATCGACGACAATTGGCAAAACCCGGAGGCGGCCAAGTCCCACGACCTCCGCCACGCCATCGAAACCCTGCTCGGCGGGCGCGCGGTTTCCCGGCCCGAGACGCACGCGACCGGCTGTACCATAAAATGGGCTAAGGTTTAATTAAAACCCCGAGGTCGAAATGAAAGAGGGTGAGCGTTTTCAACGCGCGTTTGAAGATGCCGCCATCGGCATCGCCCTCTTGGCCGTGGAGCCGCTGGGCAAATACCTCGAGGTCAATCCCACCTTCTGCCGAATGACCGGCTACTCCCGGAAAGAATTACTCTCCCGCGATTTCCAGAGCATCACGGCCGCCCGGGACATCGACAGGAACCTCGATCAGTTGCAGATGCTGGTGCGGGGAAGCCTCCCCTCCCTTCAACTGGAAAAACAATACCTCCGCAAAGATGCAAGCCCGTTCTGGGCCCGTCTGAATGTTTCGATGGTTCGGGACGACCGGGATCATCCGTTGTATTTTATCGTCCAGATCGAAGACATCGACGAACGCAAGCGTGCGGAGGAGGCGCTGCGCGACTCCGGACAACTCAACGAGCAAGTGATCCGCAGCGCCCGCGAAGGCATCGTGGTCCATGATCGCGACCTGCGATATCGCGCCTGGAATCCCTACATGGAGGAAATGACCGGATTGCGGGCGGAGATGGTGTTGGGAAAACACCCGCTCGAGCTGGTGGCCGCTCAACGAGAACACGGGAAGCACCTCCTGACGAGAGAGCAGGTCCAAGAAATTCTGGACGGCCTGGCTCGGGCCATGACCGGCGAAACCGTCACGCGGGTCGACCTCGCCGTGACCTTAAAACATACCGGGCAGACGAGCTGGAATTCGGTCCGATACGATCCGCTCCGAAACGCACAGGGCGAGATCGTGGGCGTCATTGTAACCGTCCGGGACATTACCGAACCCAAACGGGCGGAGGAGGCGCTTCGTCAAAATGAGAACCGATTGCAGGAAGCCGTCCAGGTATCTCAGACCGGCATCTTCGACCACGACCACCTCACCGATGCCATTTATTGGTCTCCGGAACAGCGGAAAATCTACGGCTTCGGGCCGGATGAACCGGTGACACTGGCGGGGTTTCTCGATTGCGTTCACCCGGAGGACCGCGAGCGAATCGGAGCGGCCGTCCGGAGGGCCCATGATCCGGCGGGAGACGGCCGGTTTGACGTGGAGCACCGGATCCTTCGGCGCGACGGCGCGGTCCGTTGGCTGACCACCCGGTCCCAGACATTTTTCAAGGGGGAGGGCGGCGCACGGCGTCCGGTCCGCACCATCGGCGCCGTGCTCGACATCACCGAGCGGCGCCGGGCGGAAGAGGCCCTTCGGGACTCAAGCCAGTTCAACCAGCAGGTCATCGCCAACGCCCGGGAAGGCATCATCGTCTACGATCGCGAACTGCGATATATCGTCTGGAACCCGTTCATGGAGGAGTTGAGCGGGGTCCGGGCGGAGGACATCCTGGGGAAGCGCCCCCGGGATTTGCCGGACATTCTTCTGGAAAAACACGGAAAACATCTCATCGAAAAGAAGACCATGGAATCCATCGAGACCAGCATCGAAAGGGCCAAGACCGGCGAGACCTTTACGTATTTTGACGTCCCGTTCTTGATTCTGAAAACCGGCATGACGGGCTGGTCTTCGGTACGATACGGCCCGTTCCGAAACGCCCAGGGCGAGATCGTGGGCGTCATCGCGACGGTAAGGGACATCACGGAGCAGAAGCGCCTGGAGGAACAGCTGCGCCATGCCCAAAAACTGGAGGCGGTCGGGCAATTGGCCGGAGGCGTCGCGCACGAATTCAACAACATGCTGACGGCCATCATCGGCAACCTCGAACTCGCCATCGACGAAGTCCCCCGGGAATCGGAGCAACACCCGCTGTTGACCGCGGCGTTGCAGGCGGGCCGCCGCGCCTCGATGCTGACGCAACAGTTGCTCACCTTCAGCCATCGCAGTCCCGTGAATCCTCAACCCCAGGATCTCGGGACCGTCGCGAACGATGTCGCGCGTCTGTTGCGTCAGACCATCGATCGACGCATCCAGGTCACGGTCCAAACCGCCGAAGACATCTGGAAGGTGCTGGCGGACGCCGGCCAGATGAATCAGGTCGTCATGAATCTCGGGGTCAACGCCCGGGACTCGCTGATCGACTGCCTGAACGGAACCTCCGGCGAACCGGTCCCGCCCGGCTGGGAACCCCGAATCGTGATGGCCGCGGAAAACGTCCGGATCGACGAGGCCTATTGCAAACTGCACCTCGACGCCCGTCCGGGAGAGTTCGTTTGCTTTTCGGTCAAAGACAACGGATACGGCATCGAGCCAACGGTCGTCCATCGTATTTTCGAACCGTTCTTCACCACAAAAGAGGTGGGACGGGGCACCGGATTGGGCCTGGCCACGGTTTATGCCATCATAAAACAGCACGAGGGATGGATCGATGTGTCGAGCGTCACATATGTAGAAACAGCCTTTAAGTTTTATCTCCCTCGCACCCGACGGACGGCCGGCACGACCCCCTTGCCAGCTTGGCCGAAAGAAGGGACCGGCCATGGAACCGAAACCGTCCTGTTCGTGGATGACGAAGCCCCCATCCGCCGGCTGGGGCAAACGATCCTCGAGCATAAGGGGTTTACCGTCCTGCTGGCCAAGGACGGAGAGGAGGCGATCGATGTCTTCCGTCGGGAACGCGGCCGGATCAAGCTCGTCGTGCTGGACCTGACGATGCCCCGTGTGTCGGGCCAGGAGGTTCTTAAGCAACTTCTCCGTCTGGACCCGACGATGCGGTTTCTGATTTCAAGCGGCCATCAAACCCCGGTTGCCTCAAGCGAACTTTTGCAACGGGGCCTGATCGACCTGATCCCGAAACCCTACAACCCCGAGGAACTGGCGCGCAGCGTTCGGAAACTTCTGGACGCCCCCGTTTCTCCGTAGCCCATTGGCCGCAGAAAACCTTCTTGATCACCCGCCGCGACGCCTGTATAATTGAGTTCGATCTATTATTGACACCAAGCTCGCAATGCGAGCGAGAGGGGAGGCAGTAAATTCCCCGCCAGGGGAACCTTTCCCTATTTTCAATTTACGATATACGTCTTGGGCGGGAAATTTGGTGAATCGAGAATGGCAAATCGTAAACAGGGAAATCAGGAGTTCAAAAGCTTAAAGACAGGGGCGACGCGAGTCCCTTAAAATTATTCAACCAGCTCGCAAAGCGAGCGAGAGGGGGAGGCTCCGAAGGCTTCGCCTTCGGAGGGGGCGACGTGAGCCCCTACAAATAGACAGGGGGAAAAGAATGGCCGAGGTGAAATGCGTTCATTGCGGATTGACCCGCGAAGGTATCACGGGCTATGCCTACGGCGGACAGCTCGAAGCCGAAATCAAGTCGAAGATATGCGGCGTCTGCTGGCAGGAATGGAAAGGGTTGTCCATCAAGATTATCAACGAATACCGCCTGGACCTCAACGATCCGAATGCGAATAAGATCCTCATCGAACAAATGAGGGCCTATCTGAACATTCCCAGCGCCGAAGGGCAGCCCAAATAGCCGGGTCACGGAACGTTCTAGGAATATCGATCTTCCGTCCACGGGTCGGCCGTATTCGAGTATCCCCTCACCTCCCAGAACCCCGGACGATCCTCGGCGAGGAAGACCATTTCCTTGATCCACTTGGCGCTCTTCCAGCCATAGCGTTTGGGAATAACCATCCGCGCCGGCCCCCCGTGCTCCCGGGTCAGCGGCTGGTCGTTCCAGCGATGCGCGATCAAAACGTCATCGTCGTTCAATACCGACAAGGGAACGTTGGTGGAGTAACCGTCGTAGGAGGCGAACAGAACATGTTTCGCCCCGGGTTTCGGGCGGACCACTTCGAGAAGTCGCTTGAAGGAAACCCCTTCCCAGCGATTGTCGAACGTGCTCCAGGTCGTCACGCAATGAAAGTCCGAAACGAGGCGGATCTGCGGCTGGGCCATAAAGTCCCGCCAATCCCACGTGACCGGATTTTCGACCAGGCCGTTGATATCGAGCGACCATCTTTCAAGCGGCACCTCGGGCTGATGGCCCAGATCCAGCACCGGGAAGCCCTTGGCCAAATGCTGACCGGGAGGCAGCCTCGGCTTTCCGATCGAAGGCGCGTCGGGATTTTGCCGGACCGAAAGGCCTTCTTCCCGTGCCTGAGGGGTGAGTCCCCGCTTTTCGCGCGCCCATTCCTCTTTTTTCCGAATCAGTTTATCTTTCGGATCGGTCATGGCGTTTCATTCTAACATCGGTCATCGGCCTATGCAAGACGGACGGCACCCCATTTGACTTAACGCCGTTCATTCTTTTATAGTATACGATCCATTGAAATTTAATCGTAACCGGCGGGCACGGCGAGCGACCTGCCGGCCGGACAGGCAGGGAGGGGGATGCAGAAAATTCCCCTCCAGGGAATCTTTCCCTATTTTCAATTTACGATTTACGTCTTGGGCGGGAAATTTGGTGAATCGAGAATGGCAAATCGTAAATAGGGAAATCAGGAGTTCAAAAGCTTGAAGGCAGGGGCGACGTGAGCCCCTTATAATAGACCATGATATCCATTCAACAAGTCTCAAAACGCTTCGGAGGACGGGTGTTGTTCCGCGAGGCCTCCCTGCGGATCGGCATGGAAGACCGCGTGGCGCTGGTCGGTCCGAACGGGGCCGGAAAGACGACGCTGATCGAGATGATCGCGGGCCGGGTGATGCCCGACAGCGGGACGATCGCGATCAACAAGAAGGCCGTGATCGGCTACCTGACCCAGGAGTTGGAGGCCCATCGGGGCAAAACCGTTTTGGAAGAAGTCCTGTCCGGCGGAGCCGATGTTTCCTCCATCGAGCATCATCTGCGGCTCTTGGAAGAAGAGATCGCGACGGCCTCCCCCGAGGCGGCCGAGGAACTGCTGGCCCATTACGGGGAACTTCAGTCGAAATACGAGCAACTCGGCGGTTACTCGCTCGAGGCCCGCGCGAAGGAGATCCTGTTCGGGCTCGGCTTCAAGGAAAAACATCTCGCGCGTCCGATGGAGGAGCTCTCGGGCGGCTGGAGGATGCGGGCGGCCCTCGCGCGACTGCTTCTGTCCGGCCCGGACGTCCTGCTTCTGGACGAGCCGACGAATCATCTCGACCTGGAATCGGTGATCTGGCTGGAGGGCTTCTTGGCCGACTATGCCGGCGCCATCCTGCTGATCTCGCACGACCGGAACTTCATGAACCGGCTCGCGACCCGCGTGGTGGAGGTCGACCGGCAACAATTGATCGCCTACGCCGGCAATTACGACCGCTTCGTCACGGCCAAGGGCCAGGCGCAGGAAATTCTCGAGGCGACCGCCAAGAACCAGCAGAAAAAAATAGACCAGACCCAGGCCTTCATCGACCGCTTCCGGTATCAGGCCACCAAGGCCCGACAGGTCCAGAGCCGGATCAAGATGCTGGACAAAATGGATAAGGTCGAGACGGCCCCGGAGCAAAAACGCGTCCGGTTCTCGTTTCCCGAACCGCCCCGGAGCGGGGAATCGGTGATCCGGCTGATCGACCTGGACAAATCCTACGACGGGAACCCGATCTACCGCGGGCTGAACGTCGAGCTGCGCCGCGGCGAGCGGATCGCCCTGGTCGGCCCGAACGGGGCCGGAAAATCCACGCTTCTCAAACTCCTGGCCGGCGTCCTTCCGTTCGAAATGGGGGAGCGTCGATTGGGCCACAACGTCACCCTGGCCTACTACGCCCAGCATCAACTCGAATTGTTAACCCCGGACAACACCGTTCTGGATGAGATCAGCGGGGCCGCGCCGCTGGAAGAGCAGTCTTTTCTTCGCGCGATCCTGGGGCGCTTCCTGTTTTCCGGAGACGACGCGAAAAAGAAAGTGACCGTCCTCTCCGGCGGTGAAAAAAGCCGCCTGGCGCTGGCCAAGATGCTGATCCGCCCGGCGAATCTTCTCCTGATGGATGAGCCGACGAACCATCTGGACATTCCCTCCCGCGACGTCCTGGAAGAAGCCCTGGGCGGATATTCCGGGACGATCTGCTTTATCACGCACGACCGGCACTTTATCCGGTCGGTCGCCAACAAGATCATCGAGGTCCGGAGCGGCGAGGTCACCTCGTACGCGGGGGACTACGACTACTACCTCTACAAAAAGAAGGCCCTGGCCGAAGGACCGTCTCTCGCAGCCGCCGGAAAGTCATCCCCGTCCGAAAACCGATCGGCCGCAGTCCCGGCGCCCCAAACCATCAAACCGCGGAAGACGAAGGAACAGAAACGGGCCGAGGCCGAGGCGCGCAATCGTCAGTACCGGAAAACGAATCCGTTGAAGGAGAAGCTGTCCCGGATCGAGTCGGAGATCGCCGAAGCCGAGAAAGAACTCCAAAATCTCACGACCGCATTGGCCGATCCGGAATTGTACCAGGACAAGAAACGGTTTTTTGAAACGGTGGACGCCCATGGCCGGGCGCAACGGAAAGTCGAGGAGTTGACGGCCGAGTGGGAGCAACTCTCGGCCGCGACGGAAAAACCGACTACAACCTTCTAAACAACGCCACCAGATCGCTGAATCCGGAGGCCTTCAGGCGCCCTTCCTCCATCAGCCGGGCGGCTTCTTTTTTCAGGACGGCGTCTTTCCGGCCCTTGGGTCCCCGCTTTTCATATTCGGAGGAGATCCGGAGCGCCTCGTGGAGGTCTTTCTCAAGCTTGTCCTTCACGATCGCGTTTTTTTCAAGATGCGGCCGAAGCGAGGCCCAGATCTGTCGGAGTTGCTCGGAAAACTGATCCGGCGCGAATTGCTCGACCGCCTTCTCACCGGCTGCCGGCTGGAGCGACTTCGATAACAAGGTATAGAACCGCGTGAGCTCGGCCGCCAGATCTAAAAACAGTTTTTCTTTGCCGGTTTCATTCATCGGATCGCCGCAATGTATCGTAGGGGCGCACGGCCGTGCGCCCCTACACGGTCAGGACACGAATTTTTAACACACGGTCTCGATCGCCTCGACAATGGCGTTCGCGGTAAGGCCGTATCGCTCGAACAATTGGGCCGGCGTCCCCGACTCGGCATACGTGTTCTTGAGGCCGACGAACTCCATCGGAACGGGATGATTCTGAACGACCACTTGGGCGACCCGGCTGCCCAAGCCGCCGTCGATCAGGTGCTCCTCCGCCGTGACGATCGCGCCGGTCTCCTTGGCCGCCGAGACGATCGCCTCTTCATCGAGCGGTTTGACGGTGGGCATATCGATCACGCGGACATCGATCCCCTTTTCCGCGCAACGCTCCGCCGCCTCAAGCGCTTCCCAGACCAGCATCCCGATGGCGATCACCGTCACGTCTTTTCCCGGCCGGAGGAGCTTGGCCCGGCCGATCTCGAACGGCTCTCCCGGCGAATAGATCAGGGGCACGTTCGGCCGGCTGGTACGGATGAAAACCGGGCCCGAATGCTCCGCCGCCCGTTTCACCAGCGCGCGCGTGGCCGTTTCATCCGCCGGAACGAGGACCGTAAACTTGGGGAGCGAACAGGCCAGCGCGAGGTCTTCCACGGCCATCTGGGAGGCGCCGTCCTGGCCGAGGCTGATCCCGCTGTGCGAGCCGCACAACTTGACGTTCAGATGGGGGTTCGCGACGGACATCCGCAGCTGATCGTAGGTCTTGCACATGAGAAAAGCCGAGAAGCTGGAGGCGAATGGAATCTTTCCGCAGGCGGCGAACCCGGACGCCGCCGAGACCAGGTTCGCTTCGGCGATGCCGAAATTGAAAAAGCGCTCCGGAAATTCCTTGGCGAAGGCCCGGCTTTTCGTCGATCCGGAGACATCGCCGTCGAGAACGACCACGTTGGGATTTTCCTTCCCGAGCTCGGCCAGCGCCGCTCCGTAGGCGTCCCGGGTCGCCGGACCCATTTTCTTTTCGCGCATCTTCACTGGAACCCCCTCCGTTTGATGGATAATGAATCCTCTTTTTCGAAACGTGGTACTGATCATAATCGCGCACGGGGGGGATGTCAAGTTCTCTCCCCCTCATGCCCCGCGGCGGTTGACAAAGTCCTTCGGGCTACACTACAATAACCGCGTTTATTGCCGGCGTCGTTCTTGATCCAAAATCACACACCACCCATCTCCCCGACAGGAGCATCCGGAGGTTTCTATATGGCTCAACCAACCATCGAATCCGTGTTGAAAGAGCGCCGCGTCTTCAAACCCCGGTCCGCCTTCAGCCGGTGGGCCCACATCAAAAGCCTGAAGGAATACAAAAAGATCGCCCAGTCGGCCGAGTCCAAACCCGAGGCGTTCTGGGCCAAGATCGCGGGCGAGCTTCATTGGTTCAAAAAATGGAAAAAAGTCCTTCAGTGGGACCCGCCGTTCGCCAAGTGGTTCGTGGGCGGCAAGATCAACATCGCCTACAACTGCATCGACCGTCACCTCCAGACCTGGCGTCGGAACAAGGCCGCGATCATCTGGGAAGGCGAGCCCGGCGACACCCGAGTCCTGACCTTCCAGGAGCTTCACCGCGAGGTCTGCAAGTTTGCCAACGTGCTGAAGCAGTTGGGGGCGAGACCCGGTGATCGCGTGGCCCTCTACATGCCCATGGTTCCGGAGCTGGCGATCGCAATGCTGGCCTGCGCCCGGATCGGGGCCACCCACAGCATCATATTCGGAGGCTTCTCGGCCGAGGCCCTCAAGGACCGGATCAACGACGCCAAGGCCCGGTTCCTCGTCACCGCCGACGGCAGCTACCGAAAGGGCGCGGTCGTTCCGCTGAAGGAGAATGTGGACAAGGCGCTGACCCAGACCCCCACCATCGAGAAAGTGGTGGTGGTCCGCCGGGTCGGATCGCCCGTCCCGATGGAGGAGAATCGCGACCTTTGGTGGCACGACCTGATGAAAGGGGCGTCCGCCGTCTGCGAGGCCGAGCCGCTGGATTCGGAGCATCCCTTATTCATTCTCTACACCAGCGGCACCACCGGAAAACCCAAGGGGGTCGTCCATTCCACGGCCGGTTACCTCGTCCAGACCTACATCAGCAGCAAGTGGGTCTTCGACTTGAAAGACGAGGACACCTACTGGTGCACCGCCGACATCGGCTGGGTCACCGGTCACAGCTACATCGTCTACGGGATCCTCGCCAACGGCGTCACCTCGGTGATGTTCGAGGGCGCGCTGACCCATCCGGGTCCAGACCGGGTCTGGGAAATGATTGAAAAATATCGCGTGAACGTCTTCTACACCGCCCCGACCGCGATCCGGGCCCTCATGAAGCTGGGAAATCAGTGGCCCGAGAAACACGACCTCGGCAGCCTCCGGCTTCTGGGAACGGTGGGCGAGCCGATCAACCCCGAAGCCTGGATGTGGTACAACACCGTCATTGGAAAGGGGCGCTCCCCCATCGTGGACACCTGGTGGCAAACCGAGACGGGGGCCATTCTTATTACGCCGTTGCCGGGAGCGACCCCCACCAAACCCGGCTCGGCCACCCTGCCCTTTCCCGGCATCGTGGCGGAGGTGGTCAACAAGGACGGCACGCCGGCCGGACCGGACCAGGGAGGCTATCTCGTGATCCGGAAACCGTGGCCGGCCATGCTCCGAACGATCTACGGGGACCCCGAACGGTATAAAACACAGTACTGGAATTTCGTCGAGGGCTGTTATTTCACGGGCGACGGCGCCCGTCGCGACAAGGACGGGTATTTTTGGGTGATGGGCCGCGTGGACGATGTGATCAACGTTTCGGGCCACCGGCTGGGCACCATGGAAATCGAGAGCGCGCTGGTCAGTCATCCGACCGTGGCCGAGGCGGCCGTGGTCGGCAAGCCGGACGAATTAAAGGGAACGGCCATCGAGGCCTTCGTCACCCTCAAAACCGGGAACAACCCTTCGGCGGCGTTGAAAGAGACGCTTCGCGAGCACGTCACGAAAGAAATCGGAGCCATCGCCCGTCCGGACGAAATCCGATTCACCGACGCGCTTCCCAAAACGCGCAGCGGGAAGATCATGCGCCGGCTGCTCCGGGACATCGCCTCGGGGAAGACGACCGTCGGGGATACCACCACCCTGGAAGATTATTCGGTCCTGACCAAGCTCATGCAGGAAGAGGAGTAAGGGCGACCGCTCGGTCGCCCCCTACCGTCATGATGTGGCGCTGCCATGCCCGCTAACCGCTTTAAGGGAACGGTGGCGCTGGTGACGGGCGGCGGACGCGGAATCGGCCGGGCGATCGCGATCCGTCTGGCCGCGGAGGGCGCTGCCGTGGCGATCTGCTCCCGGACGGAGCGGGAACTGAAGGATACGGTGGGGGAGATCACGCGGGGCTACGGCGAGGCCTCCTACCGGGTCGCGGATCTGGCGTCGGCCGCGGCCGTCCGCTCGCTGGCGAGCCATCTGCGGCGTCGCTATTCGAGAATCGATATCCTGGTCAACAATGCCTCGTTGCTGGGCCCGCGCCGGCCCATCGCCGAGTACCCGCTCAAGGATTGGGAAGCGGTATTGAAGGTCAATCTGACCGCCCCGTTTCTGCTCACGCAAGAGGTCCTGCGTTTGATGATCCCCCGACGGTCGGGCTGCATCCTCAACATCACCTCCAGCGTCGGCCGCCGGGGCCGGGCGCACTGGGGAGGCTATTCCGTTTCCAAATTCGGCCTGGAGGGACTTACGCAGATCCTGGCCGAGGAACTTCGAGAGCATCGGATCCGGGTCATGGCCTTGAACCCTGAAGGAACCCGGACCGCGATGCGGGCGGCGGCCTACCCCGAAGAGGACCCGGGCCGGCTCCCGCCCCCGGACGCGGTCGCCCGGGTCGCCCTCGATCTTCTTCTCAGGGACGACATGGCCTTGAGCGGCCATTCGTTCGATGCGCGATCGTTGATGAAGGGTCCGGTCGAGGGTTGCGGCTAAAGGGGTTTATGTTTTCCAGCGTCCACAGGGAGCGAGAGGGGGAGGCTCCAAAGGCTTGTCATTGGGAGGGGGCGACGCGAGCCCCTATAAATCCATGAAGGCGGTCGTCTTTCACGAACACGGCGGTCCCGAAAAACTGGTCTATCAGGACGTCCCGACGCCGGCCCCCGGAGAGGACGAGGTCCTGATCCGGGTCAAGGCCTGCTCGATCAATCACGTGGACATCTGGGTCCGGCAGGGCATCCCGGCCTACAAGACCACGATGCCGCACATCTCGGGCTGCGACGTCGCCGGGGTCGTGGAGGCGGTCGGACCCGGTGTCACCGGGATCAACCGGGGTGAAAAAGTGATCGTGGCGCCGGGGCTGAGCTGCTTTCGGTGCGCCTACTGCCTTTCGGGGCAGGACAACATGTGCATCGCGTACAAGATCGTGGGCGCCCATTCCAATGGAGGATACGCGGAATACCTCAACGTCCCCGCGATCAATGTCCTCACCATGCCCGGCGTGCTGAGCTTTGAGGATGCCGCCTCCTACCCGCTGGCCTTCGTCACCGCGTGGCACATGCTCATCACGCGGGCCGAACTGAAGGCCGGTCAGGAGGTGCTGGTCCTGGCGGCCGGAAGCGGAATCGGAACCGCGGCGATCCAGATCGCGAAACTGGCCGGGGCCTGGGTGATCGCCGCGGCCGGCCGGGACGACAAGCTGGAAAAGGCCAGGGCCCTCGGCGCGGATGAGGGGATCAACTACCGACGGGAGGATTTCTCGAACAAGATCCGCGAGCTCACCGGTGGGAAGGGCGTCGACATCGTTTTCGAACATGTCGGGCCGGAGACCTGGGACAAAAGCCTCACCTCCCTGGCGAAAAACGGGAAGCTCGTCACCTGCGGCGCCACCTCCGGACCGGAGGCCAGGACGGATCTCCGATACATCTTCTCGCGCCAGCTTTCGATCCTCGGCTCGATGATGGGGACGCGAAGCGAGCTGCTGGAAGTGACCAAGCTGATGGAAATCGGAAAGCTCAAGCCGGTCATTGATTCGGTCTTTCCCTTGAAGGAGGCGCGCAAGGCGCAGGAACGGATGCTGGAACGGAACAGCTTCGGCAAGCTGATCCTCGTCCCCTCCTAAACGGCCCGACCCGATTCCTTCATAACTTGCGATGCCCGATCGGATTGAGTATAATGCCACCCATCGTTGATTCCAGACGGAGGCGGAGAACGTCATGTCCTTAGCCCTATTAATGAAACGGGAAATCAAAAAAATTTCGGTGGGCACCACGATCCAGGAGGCGGCACGGATCATGGGGATCCAGAAGGTCGGCTCGTTGTTTGTCGAAAAAGAAGGTCAGCTGGTTGGGATTCTCACCGAGACCGACGTCGTCCGCAAGGCCGCGGCCAAAGGTCTCGATCTCAAGAAGGACGCGGTCGAATCGATCATCAGCAAACCGATCATCTCCATCGAGCTCACCCGATCGCCCCAGGATGCCTTCGACCTGATGGGGGAGGTGGGAATTAGGCACCTTGGAATCACCGAGCGCGGGAAGATCGTGGGGGTTCTATCCGTGCGCGACCTGCTGGTCTATTTCAAGAAACAGTCCGAGCCGCGCATGGGGATTGATTGACCAACCGCTATGGCTCCCCCGGACGCACCGCCCCCCGTTCGCGTTTTTTGACCGCTTGATGCCGCTTGTTCGCCAGCATCTTTTCCTTGGCGCGGCGCGACCGCCGGCGTTTCTGCCGCCGGATCTTCTCGACGCGTTTCCGTTCCGCGCTGACAGCTCCGAGACGCTCCCCTTCGATCCGATCCAGCATCAGCCGTCGCGCCAAAAAACGATTCAAGCCCTGCGACCGCGCCTCCTGACATTTGACCGTGATTCCGGTCGGCCGGTGGACCAACACAACGGCGGTCGAGGTCTTGTTGACGTTTTGTCCGCCCGGACCGGAGGAACGGACGAAACTTTCGTCCAGATCCTCCTCCCGGATGCCGAGCCGCTGCATCCGTTCGATCAATTGCTTCTGTTTCGGGCCTGAAACGGGGAAGAGGGGCATGAGGGCCGTTATTTCTTTCTGGCGGACTTAGCTGTTTCGTCTTTGTTTAAATCTCTCGTCGAAGCCATGAGGCGTTTGACGTTGTTGACGGAGAAGCTCTTGCTTCCCTTGCGTTGGATGATCTCGTGAATGATTCCGGTCTCGGGGGCCGGTTTGGTGAAGATCTGGGTCAACTCCTCGCTGTCCAGCACCTCTTCCGTGGTAAATTGGATCCCCCTTTTCTTCATGTCGGCCACTTCCTTTTTAATGTCGTCCACGGCATAGGCGATGTGGTGCAGCGCGTTTCCGTGCTCCTTCACCCATTCCTTGACGACGCCGCCCTCGCCCACGCCCTCGCTGAGAAAGACCGAGATCCCCTGGCCGTCCTTCGCTTTGAGGGCGGCGCATCGGGCCTTGGTATCGTCCTCAAAGTCGATAAAGAACCGATCGGTCACTTCGAATTCCATCACCTCGGTGTAAAATTTAACGGCCTTTTCCAGATCGGCCACGCGGAATGCGATGTGATCGATATGTTTTCCCGCCATCGTCTCACCCCTTTATTTTGCGCCTATTCTTACGATACACTATTTTCTCCCGGACTGCCATCCCCCGCCGGCCCAGCTCCTTCACAAAGGGTCCGGCCGGAATCGCCGTCTCGAGCGGCACAACCCCCTTTTCCCGGATCTCGCCGCGGGCCAGCATCGCGGCCACGATCCCCGTTGAGAAGCCGGTCGTCCGTTCCATGGCCGAAAATCCGGTGGCGGGATCATGATATTCGAGCATATCCAGTACCACCTCGGCCGGCCGCCGGTTTTTCCGGCCCCGGCAGATCACCCGAAGCACGACCAGGTCGCGATCCTCCGGAAAGGCGATTCGGTCGCCGACCACCTTCACGAAAAGGTCCCTGGGGGCCACGGACGTCCCCTTGACCGAGACCGGGCGGAGGTCCAGCAGTCCGAGATCGCGAAGCAGCTTGATTTTCTCATAATGCCCCGCGTAGCGGACGGTTTTATAGTCGTAGGACTGGAGCCGTCCCTCGAACGTCCAGGGGCAGCTTGAAGTCGCCCCGGCCGTCACGAAGGCCTCGCACGCCCCCAGCGGCTTCGGAAAACGGATCTTTTCCAGACCGCTGAACGTTTCGATCTCTGTTACCTTGGCGTTCCGAAGGACGTAGGCCTTTCCGAAATAGTTGTTCAACATCCCATCGAGATTAAAGACGACCCGGTAAGCCAACGGCGGCCGCGGGATTTGCGGAAGACCCCCGCAGCGGATCTGAACCGACACAGTCTCATCCAACCGTTCCATGCCGTAAACCGCCAGGATATTATTCATCCCAGGAGCCAGGCCGCAGTCCGGAACGATCGCGATGCCCGCGGCCTTCGCGGCCCCCGACAACCGTTGTACTTCGAGGACGGCTTCGATATCGCCGCCCAGATCGCACATCGGGACGGCGGCATCGATCGCGGCCCGGGCGATCCGGGGATTATAATAGTAGGGCACCGCGCTCATCACGGCCGAGGCGTCCCGCAGGACCTTCATCAAATCCGAATGGTTCTGGACCGAGATTTCAACGGCTTCAATCCGGGTGGTGTTGGAAGAGGGCAAAAGACGACGAAGCCGTTCGGCCGATTTTTGAGAAAAGTCGGGATTGGCATCCGCAAGGACGATCCGCTCGGCTTCGCCGAAGAGGGCCAGATCATAGGCACAGGCCGTGCCCTGACGTCCGGCACCGAGAATCACATAACGATAGCCCATCACGCCCTCTCCTAAATGAATCTTATTTAAGTGTAAGATGGATTTCGGAAGACGTCAAGCCTGAGCCGGGGGTCCGGTTAAGTCTGGGCCAAATTGTTTCCGAGACCCTTAGCGATTGATTTCACGGACCAGATGGCCCAGTTCGGGAAGGATCAGCTTTTCCATGGCGAGTCGGACGGCCGCTTCGGACCCGGGGATCGAGATCACGATCTTGCCCCCGTAGGTCCCCGCCACGGCGCGACTCATCATCGCCGCCGGACCGATTTCTTGATAGCTCAGGGAACGGAAAAGCTCGCCGAATCCGTCCAGTTGCTTGTCCAGCAATTTGACGACGGCTTCGTAGGTTCCGTCCCGCTTAGAAATTCCGGTCCCGCCATTTAAGATCACGGACTGAACGTCCGGATTTTGTGAAAGAGCGCCGAGAAGTTTTTGGATCTCGGCCGGCTCGTCCTTGACATGGTGGGAGGACACGATGCGATGGCCATAATCCGCGAGGAGCTTGCGGATCAAGGCGCCGCTCGTGTCCGTTTCAGGCGTGCGCGTATCACTCACCGTGACGGCGGCGCAACTCACCCTGGAGGGCGCTTGCGCTTTGTGTTCTTTATGACCCATTCGTGTTTTGTAGGGGCGTATTGCAATACGCCCCTACGATGGCTCAGCGACCTGCTAGGGCCCCCAGACCGCGTCGGGGAGAAGGAGCCGTTTAACCGGCTGCCCCTTGATGATATGTTGCTCCAGGATCTCGGCAACATCGTTGGGCGTGACCTTCTGGTACCAGGTGCCTTCCGGATAGACC
>DATKAN010000059.1 GCA_035498035.1 Nitrospiria bacterium | reverse complement strand
ATGGGTTTCTTGGTTACATTCCTCGAAACCTGGGGACCCTTTCTCATTTTCATTATTGTATGGTTTTTTGTCATGCGTCGGATGCGATTCAACCAGCCCTGGGATCAAATCACAAAACGCCTGGAAGGAATCGAGAACCAGCTCGGTCGCATCGCGAACATTCTGGAACGGCGGGACAAGTAACATTCTTCCCCCGCGCCGGAGCCGGGGGCGGTGCGGGGGCGCGCGGACGCGGCCGCAGTCGTTAGGCAGTTCACGGGCTTCGTTTAGGAGTTTTTCGGCATGGCCGACGGCAAGAATAGAAACCTGCGGGACCACTCCGGTGTTTTTCTCCCGCCCCCGCTCCTGTACGCCTTCGTTTTTATCGGCGGGTTGCTGCTGCAGCGCATTTGGCCTGTTCCCATGCTGCCGTCTGCCGTCGGCCGGAACGCGGGAATCGCTTGCATATTGTCCGGGGTGACGCTGGAAGTCTGGAGCATTCTAACCTTCTGGCGTGCCGGGACAAGCGTCATTCCGGTCAGACCGTCGACCGCGGTTGTTACCGACGGGCCGTTTCGCTTCAGCCGGAATCCGATTTATGTTGCATTGACACTTCTATATTTGGGAGCGACATTCTGGCTGAATTTAGTTTGGCCGCTTCTACTGCTTCCGGCGCTGCTGTTGCTGGTTCAAATCTACGTTATTTCTCGCGAGGAGCGATATCTCGAGCGGAAGTTCGGCCGGGAATATCTGCAATACAAGTCCCGTGTGCGGCGATGGCTGTGAGAAACCGACCTTCCCCGCGCCGGAGCCGATGGCTCCAGGCCTGCCGGGATACCTGACCGGAAGATTTTATCCCCTTGTGTTTTTTCCGTTTCTCCTTTAAGCTCTCGCTCGATGTCTCTACAATGGTCCAAAGATCAGGTGGCGCAGGAGGTGGAGGCCTTGGCGCGTCTTGCCGCCTCGGAGACGGCCGACGATCCCAAGATCGGTCGATCCTTCGATGAGCGGCTCGATCGACTGCGGGACCTTTTCCGGGCGGAACCGCGGCTCTTCAGTCCGGCTCTGATCACTTCCCTCAAGCGGCTGTCGTCCTCCGTCCCTCCCCAAATTGAGCTCCCATCGACAACGCCTCAGGAAATCTTACAGTCAACCTTCGGCTATCCCTCGTTTCGACCGGGGCAGGAAGAGATTATCCGTGCGGTTCTTTCGGGGCGGGATTGTATCGGGGTGATGCCGACCGGGGCGGGCAAGTCGCTGACGTATCAGATCCCGGCCCGAATCCTTTCCGGGACGACCCTCGTGATTTCACCGTTGATCGCCTTGATGAAGGATCAAGTCGACGGCCTGACGGAAATCGGAATCCGGGCGACCTTTATCAATTCAAGTTTAACCCCTTCGGAGCGTCGGGAGCGCATGGCGGGATTATCGGCGGGGGAGTACGATCTGGTCTATGCCGCCCCGGAGGGCTTGGAGGGTCCTCTCCTTGATTTTTTGTCAACCTGTCGGATCCGTCTCATTGCGGTCGATGAGGCCCATTGCATCAGCCAATGGGGCCACGACTTCCGGCCCTCCTATCGAAACCTCTCGGGGCTGAAGTCCCGCTTCGGGGATGTTCCGGTCCTGGCGCTCACGGCGACCGCGACCGAGGAGGTCTCGGTCGATATCATCCGACAGATGGGGATGGTTGCGCCACTCCGCTTTCGCGGATCGTTCTTTCGACCGAATCTCCGTCTCCATGTGTACAAGAAGGGAAACGGAAGAGAGACCAAGGAAGATATTCTGCGGCTGGTTCTATCCCGCGCCGGACAGTCGGGGATCATCTATTGTCTGAGCCGAAAAAGCGTGGAGCAGACCGCCGCGTTTCTGACGTCGCGCGGCGTTCGGGCCTTGCCTTATCACGCCGGGATGGAGAACGACCTTCGGTCCCGATCGCAAGAGGCTTTTCAAAGGGACGATGTCGAGGTGATGGTGGCGACGGTGGCCTTCGGCATGGGGATCGACAAATCGAACATCCGCTATGTGATCCATCGCGACATGCCGAAGAGCATCGAGGGGTACTATCAAGAGATCGGGCGCGCCGGTCGGGACGGGCTGGGGAGCGATTGCATCCTCTTTTATTCCTGGTCGGAGGTCTTGAGCTACGACCGGTTTTTGGACGACCTCACTGATGATCGACTCCGAAACAGGGTGAAGGCGCAGACGCGGGAGATGTTCAACTGGGCCGAACGCCATTCCTGCCGGCATCAAAGTCTGGTCTCCTATTTCGGCGAGACCCTCGCTCCTTGCGGCGCCTCGTGCGATGTCTGCGGAAAGTGGGACCTGCTGGAGAGGCTTCCGTCCGCGGCAGCGGGTCGCCCGGTTCATCGAAGCAGAAAGCGGATCCCCGTTCCGTCGGATGAGATGCCCGACGCGGCCGGCGCGTTGTTCGCCCGCCTGAAGGTATTGCGAAAGCGCCTGGCGGATGAGAGGGGCCTTCCGGCCTACATCGTCTTCAGCGATGGGGTCCTGCTCGCCATGGCGGCGCAGCGGCCCTCCACGGAAGAGGAACTGCTTCGGATCAGCGGGATCGGGCCGAAGAAGCTCGCCCGGTACGGGGCGATTTTCCTGGCCGAGGTGAATAAATGAGCGCCCGCGTGCTTACCTTATTCGCCTATCCCAAATGCGGCACCTGTGTCAACGCGAAAAGGTTCCTGGCGAAGCTCGGACGCACGGTGAATGAGATCGACATCACCCCGTCGCCGCCGTCGGCAAAAGAGTTGAGCGGGCTGATCGACCGGAGCGGCCGGCCCTATACCGACTTTCTGAATCGCAGCGGCGTGCCGTATCGCGCCCTCAATATGAAGGAGAAGGTCAGGACGCTGCCGCCGCCTGCGATCATCCAACGGCTCGCATCGGAAGGCCGGCTGATCAAGCGTCCGATTGTGACGGATGGGACACGGGTCACGGTGGGATTTTAACCGGAGGCGTTTTCAAAGGTCTGGGGCGGAGATGAGGACGGCAGGCCCGGCAAAAAATAAATCTCTCCGTATTGTTCATTAACGGCCCAACCCGCGCCGGAGCCGGGGGCTTGGAGGGCCTTGCGCGGCGGCTCGGATTTGAGTATCATCAACCGTACCTTAACAGGAGAGGAGAACCGATGAAAATCTTTGTGGGCAATTTATCGCGCGACGTCATGGATGAAGATCTGCGTCAGGCCTTCGAGGCGTTCGGAAAAGTCGAAACGGCCGAGGTGGTCAAGGATAAGTTCACGGGTTCGTCGAGAGGTTTCGGGTTTGTGGAAATGCCCACCGCTTCGGAGGCGCAGGCGGCGATCGAGGGCATGAACGGAAAAGATTTAAAAGGGAGGGCGGTCAACGTCAATGAAGCCCGTCCCCGCGAAGATCGAGGGGGAGGAGGACGGGGAGAGCGAGGAGGACCGGGAGGCCGACGCCGCTACTGATCCACCCCGCGCCGGAGCCGGGAGCGGAGCGAGCTTTTGACCGGGAGCATTGACGTAAATACAGCAACGGTGATCGCGTGAAGAAGGATTACTGGCTCATCGGGATCGCGGCGGCCGGCGGGGCATTAGTATGGATCGTACTGTCAGGGGTCTCCCATCATCGTGAGGCGTGGGATTCAGAGCTGTACTTCATCTATGGCATTCCGGTCATTTGTGTCGTGGCGGCGGTCCTGGCGTACGTCGAACCGCAGCAGCCGTGGAGATGGGCCGTAACTCCTTTCGCGGCGCAAGGCGTCTGGATGTTTCTCACGCAAGGTTTGGGGAGCATGTTTCCCATAGGGCTCGTTGTCCTCGGGATATTTTCTATTCCGGCCCTCCTGACCGCAGCGCTGGGAGCCTCCCTCGGGAGAAGGAGGGCGAATCGCGCCCCGTCCTGATTCACCCCGCCGGAGCCGAGGGCTTGCCGTCCCCGCGATTGTGATAAAATGCCATCCAAATGAAAACGCTTTTGTACACGGCATTCGCCCTCGTGGCCTTCGCCGCGAACTCGGTGTTGTGCCGCTTGGCGCTCGGCGCGGCCACGATCGACGCGGCTAGTTTCTCGACCATCCGGCTGGCCTCTGGCGCCTTCACCCTGCTGTTGGTGATGTCCATCTTCAAGGAGAAGGCTTCCTTCACGCCCTGCGGCCGCTGGGTCTCGGCGATCCTTTTGTTTGCCTACGCCGTGCCTTTTTCCTTCGCCTACATCGGTCTGAGCGCGGGAACAGGCGCGCTGATCTTGTTCGGCGCCGTGCAGGCGACCATGATCCTTGCGGCGCTTCGATCGGGCGAGCGGCCGCATCAACTGGAATGGGCGGGGCTGATCCTCGCCATCGGCGGACTGGTCTGCCTGGTTTTTCCGGGCCTGACGGCCCCGTCCCCGACCAGTTCCTCGCTGATGGCGGTCGCGGGCATCGCCTGGGGGATTTACTCGCTCCGCGGACGCGGAGCCCCCTCTCCCCTCGCCGACACGACGCGTAACTTTGTACACGCCGTGCCCCCCGCCCTCGGAGTCAACCTGGTCATGCTCCGGGATCTCCACGTATCCGCGGAGGGCGCCTCCCTGGCCGTCCTGTCGGGAGCGCTGGCTTCCGGGATGGGCTATGTCGTCTGGTATGCCGCCTTAAGGGGGCTGACGGCCATGCGTGCGGCAACGGTGCAGTTGGCCGTGCCGGTGTTGGCGGCCGCGGGCGGGGTGCTTTTTCTGTCGGAACCTGTTTCGCTTCGACTCGTTGCATCGGCGATCGTCATTCTTGGAGGCGTCGGTCTCGCCCTGGCGGGTCGACAGCGCTCGGTTCAGGTGAAAACGGAAAAGTGAGCGCCCGCTGTAAAGGGTCGAATCTTCTGTTGTGCCCTAGCCGCCATTTGCGGTATTCATAGAACCATCGCGATATGAAAACGATCGTCTACATCGGGACAAGTCTCGACGGCTTCATCGCAAGAAAAGATGGGGACCTCGATTGGCTGGTCCAATTCGAGAAACCCGTGAGAGACGACTATCGGAAATTTATAGCGAAGATCGACGCGGTCGTCACCGGAAGGGGGACCTTTGAAAAAGCCCTCACCTTTCCCTCCTGGCCTTATGATAAGAAAGTCTTCGTGCTAAGCAAGACCATTAAACACATACCGGAGAAGTTAAGAGGAAAAGCCACCGTTCTTTCAATGAAGCCGAGGGCGCTGCTGAAATATCTTTCCAAGGAAGGCTTTTCGAATATCTATGTGGACGGCGGGAAAGTGATACAGGGCTTCCTAAAAGACGATTGCATCGACGAAATGATCATTACAAGGGTTCCGGTTCTTATCGGGAGCGGCATCCCATTGTTCGGTGATCTTGACCATGATCTTCCGTTCAGACACGTTCGGACCAGGGTGTTTTCCAACGGGCTGGTAAAGAGCCGATACGAAAGAATCAAAGCGAGTTCAGGTAGGCGACGAGCTGATCGAGCTCGGCGTCGGTGAAGCCCTGGGTCAGGTTCGAGTGGACATCGGCCGGGGCGTCGTGCAGGAACACCTCCCGGAGGGTCGCCGCCCGGCCGTCGTGCAAATACGGGGCGGTGGCCCACACCCCTCGAAGAGTCGGCACGTTGACCGGCGCGAGGCCGGTCCCGACGCCGCCGGAAATGGTGAGCGGATTCGGCGGCAACGGGATGAAATTCGGTGCGGCGTGGCAGGTGGTGCAGCCGCCGGCCCCCTCGAAGAGGGCCTTCCCGGTCTGGGCCGCGGAACTCATCACGCCATTCGGCCCCAGGTAGACGCTTGTCGGCGCGGCGAAGGTGCTGAGAAACGATTGCATCCGGAAATCGGCGTTGTTCATGATCGTGCCGCCGATCTTGCCGTGGTGGGTGAAGGTGCCACGAATGATGCCGAGCAGGTTGGTGCTCGTCCCCTGCCAGAAATACGGGCCCGTGCTTCCAAGGCCGAACATGGGCTGAGGCTGCCGGCCGACCGTGATGTTGTCGGAGGCCCCGTCCGTGTGACAGGTCTGGCAGGTCACCGGATTCGGGTTAAAGGGACCGCCGTTGAAGAACTGGACGCTCCGGAAGAACCACTCGCCCTCCTCGGCGGGGCTCAATTGGCCGGACAGGGGAAGGCGGGGGAGACCCGAATGCGCA